>JBJFHS010000038.1:0-5485 GCA_051893885.1 Eubacteriales bacterium | reverse complement strand
TCATCAAGAGCATCGTCTGTGATTTTGTATCCTGCCGCGTGACCTCCGCCGAGCATCAAGTCAAAGTCGTAGACAGTGTTTTCGGAAGTCTTATTCTTTGCGGCGGTGTCAAACAGTCCTGTATTGTCGTCAATAAGAATTAAAATATGCGGAAGTTCGATTTTTGAAAATGCTCTGATTTTTCCGCGCGACGGGATTCTTTCTACGATTGTAGCTTCTGTTGCCCGGATAGGCGAATGCGAACCGATGTCGTAGCTGTATTTTTCGAGGTCGATTTTGCCGATTATACCGCGGCGCAGCATACCATTCGGGAGGGTTCTCTCAAGGTAAATCATTCCGTTGATATGAAGCATCATACTGCTTTCAAACGATTCAACGTGCCGGCGGATATTTTCGGTCTGACTTTCTTCTTTTGCACCGCCGAGATAAACCTCCGGAAGAATGAAATTCAAAGCTGACGGCGAATCTCCAACGATTGATTTGCATCTGTCCCAGTAATCCTCCTCGGATGTGAACTGGTCGCAGGCAATCACTGCCCATTTGTTAATTTTATCAACATCATGCACAAAATATGGCAGCATGATATCGGCGGGAGTAAATATGTTATTTTTCATCATTTATGAGCCTTTCGACATTATTATTACATAATTATACTATTTATTGTGATTCTTGTCAACTGCGGGTGAACAATAAATAATAAACATAAATTTGTATTATTATACTGAAATATTTAATTAATTAATACATTGACAAAAAAAACGTTTTTACATATAATGTAATATACGGAATAATAACACTACTGAGGTTGATTAACGTGGACATTGAAAATATAAATATCAAGGTTGTAAAATTCGGCGGAAGCTCGCTTGCTGATGCGGAACATTTCAGAAAAGTCGGCGAAATAATAAAATCGGACAGCACACGCCGCTTTGTAGTTCCCTCGGCACCGGGAAAACGCTTTTCAGATGACACCAAAGTTACTGATATGTTGTATAATTGCTATAACACAGCCTCGTCGGGCGAAAATATAGATACAGTTTTCAGCAAAGTTTGCGAAAGATTCAATCTGATTATCGAAGGCCTTGGTTTGGACCTTGATTTATCTGATGAGTTCAATCACATAAAATGGGCGATTATGCACCATGCCGGCAGAGATTACGCAGCGAGCAGAGGTGAATTTTTAAACGGCATTATCCTCGCCAAATATCTCGGCTTTGACTTTATTGACCCGGCGAATTACATCAGATTTTTCGACGACGGTTCGTTTGATTCCGAGCTCACCAACACCCTCCTCTCCGAAGAACTGAAAAAGCACGAAAACGGAGTTATTCCCGGATTCTACGGCTCGCATCCGAACGGTACAATAAGAACATTTTCACGCGGCGGAAGCGATATCACAGGTTCGATCGTATCTCGTGCGGTCTGCGCGGATTTGTACGAAAACTGGACTGATGTCAACGGCTTCCTGATGGCTGACCCCCGTATTGTAAATAACGCGAAAACCATAAAGTACATCACATACCGCGAGCTGAGAGAGCTTTCTTACATGGGCGCGACTGTGCTGCACGAAGATTCAATCTTCCCTGTCAGATTTGCCGGAAGCCCGATCAACATTCGCAACACCAACGATGTCAATGACCCCGGCACGATGATTGTATCCCATACCGACAATTACGACTCTGATAATATTATCACCGGAATAGCCGGAAAAAAGGGATTCTGCGTTATCAATATCGAAAAAGCAATGATGAACGCGGAAAAAGGGTTCGGCAGAAAAGTTCTTGAAGTAATTGAAAAAGAAAATCTTTCCTTCGAGCATCTCCCATCCGGAATCGACACAATGAGCGTTATAATCAACAGAGCCGAAATCTCGGAGTGCAAGGAAAGACTGATAAATCATATTTGTCAGATGGTTGAGCCGGACGCGGTTTCAATTGAAGAAGGGCTTGCTCTTATCGCCGTGGTCGGACGCGGAATGGTCAAATCGAAAGGAACTGCGGTGAGAGTATTTAAAGCCACAGCCGAAGCCGGAATCAACATAAGAATGATCGACCAGGGTTCTTCTGAGTTAAATATAATAATCGGCATTGACGAAAACGATTTTGACGCCGCAATGAAAGCGATTTATAATGAATTTGTAAAATAAATTCTGCGTTAATAAAGCTAAAAAAATTGAGGCTCTTCATTTTTCCGAAGCGCCTCAATTTTATAATGTTTACTTAGACTTATTTTTCGGGGAATACATGAAGCGGAAGCGTGCAGCCGCCGATTACATGAAAATGCAGATGATGTACGGACTGACCGGCGTCTTCTCCGCAGTTGGATATAACTCTGTAGCCGTTTTTTGCTCCGCCGAGCTTTGCGATTTCGGGAATTTTTTCAAAAATTTTAGCGACATATTCGCTGTTTTCCGCGTTGATTTCATCCATTGATGCGATATGCTTCTTGGGAATCACAAGCACATGGCACGGAGCTTCGGGATTTATATCCTTGAAAGCATATATAAATTCGTCTTCATATATTTTTGATGAAGGAATCTCACCGGCGATTATTTTGCAGAACAGGCAATCCATTTGAACTTTCTCCTTATTTGTGATATAATTATTGCAAAGTTATTTTAGCACAAATCATTAAAAAAATCAAGGACTTGAAAAAATGTATAAAGTATTTGATATTCACACACACACATATCCGGAAGCAATTGCTGAAAAAGCCTGCGTAAGCCTCGGTAAATTTTATGAATTCATAGTTCAGGGAAAGGGCACATACGCAGACCTCGAGAGTCAGGCAAAAGAAAACAATGTCGGCGGATATCTTCTTTTCTCCGTGGCTACCAATGCGCATCAGGTTGAAAAGGTGAACTCGTCAATCGCGTCACTCGCAGAACTTTCACGCTCACACGGATTCAAAACAGTCGGTTACGCCGGAATGCATCAGGATTACCCTGATTTTGAGGGTGAAATAAACCGCTGCATCGGATTGGGTCTTCAGGGAGTAAAAATTCACCCAGATATTCAGGCAGTCGATATAAACGACAAGAGACTTCTGACGCTTTATGAAATTCTTGAAGCCAAGAACCTGCCGCTTTATCTCCATATGGGGGACAACAGACCCATGTACCGCTATTCGGAACCCAAAAAGCTCGCTGAAGTGCTTGATAACTTCCCTCGCCTTCGTGTAGTTGCGGCTCATCTCGGAGGATATAAGGCGTGGAACGATGCGGTAGAGCTTCTCGCAGGTCGTGAAAACGTCATATACGACACATCAAGCGCACTCTGGGCCATCACTCCAGAATACGCTACGGAGCTTATCGGTAAATTCGGTGCGGAAAACGTGATGTTCGGAACTGACTACCCCGTTGTCAACACAAAAGAAGAGCTTGAAAGGTTCTTTAAGCTCGGACTGACTGAAAAAGAGAGAGAAGATATCCTGTGGAACAACGCCATCCGCTTCCTCGGTATCAAAGAATAAAATGTATCTCAACTATTCACTGTGGGACAGGCTTCGCGAAACAGAAAAGCCGGTATTTCTCTACGGAACCGGAAACGGCGCGGACAAAATAATCACTGCACTCGACAAATATAACGTAAAGCTGAGCGGTATTTTTGCCTCAGACAGATTTGTACGGGATAGGTATTTTCACGGTTTTCATGTCAGGGCGTATGCCGATGTAGCTGCCGAATACGGGGACGATATCGCGGTTCTGCTTGCTTTCGGTACAACCTTACCCGATGTCAGGTCTTTCATTGAGCAGCTTGACCGGCGTCATGATTTGTATATCCCCGATGTTCCTCTGTATGGCGGAGAGCTGTTCGATATGCCGTATTTTACTTCTCACAAGGCGGAGCTCGATTGCGCTCGAGAACTATTGTGTGACGAAAAATCGCGGGACCTTTTTGACGATGCTGTCAATTTCAAGCTCAGCGGAAAATACGAATATCTGCTCAACACCGAACAGATCGAAAAAACGCTTTCGGAATTGTTCTCCGGCAAAAAAATCAAAACAATTGTAGACGGCGGTGCTTTTAGAGGGGACAGCTCCGAAATTTTCGCGGATATACTTTCACCCGATGTTATTTATTCAATTGAAGCCGACCCAAAGACCTACATGAAGCTTCAGAAGTTCGCAGAACATGAAGAACGGTGCAGAATTATCCCGATAAACGCTGCATTGTCCGATTTCGACGGTGAAGTTTTATATTCGTCATCGGGAAGCCGCGGTGCAGGTGAGGAAGGCAAAAACCGGCGCGCAAAGACTTCAACAATACAGTGCATAAAACTCGATACAGCGTTATCTGATCAGGATGTGGATTTTATAAAGCTCGACATCGAAGGTTCGGAAGAAGCGGCTCTGAGAGGCGGTGAGGCTCTGATAAAGCGGTGTCAGCCTGACATGGCGGTTTCACTCTATCACAGAACCGACGATTTGTTTGGACTGATCTTCAGACTGCACGAGCTGCTGCCGGAGCACAGGCTATATCTGAGGCGGATTGACTGCATCCCTATGTGGGATCTGACGGTATATGCGGTCAAATAAAAATTAAGTGTACAGAAATTACTCTGTACACTTTTTTTACTGAGCTTTGTTTATTCCGGTGACAAGGACGGTTATCGAGAGATATTTGCTGTGTATCTGAAGCTCCTGATTCACTCCGATGTATTGATTTCCGGCGAGCAGGAACCGGCCGTTTGAATCAACCTTCCCTTGAACGTCAAACGAAGCCTCGACATCAACTTTGTAAAGCTCTCCTGTAGCGCTGTTGGTGGCTGAAACTGTGGAGCCGTCAAGAGCATCGTAATATTTTTTTGCGTCGGTTATTGTAATATTGCCATCGCTGATTGAACCGATATACAAATTTGACTTGTCCATATAGAATTTGGTTCCCTTAGTGATATAATTTCTCGCGGAAGAATCTCTTATCCCCATTACTTTAAAAGAAACGATATAATTATCAAGCTGCGTGCTTTCCACGACCTCAGATGTGCGATTGGCAAAAATTCTGAAGCCAACACTCACCATGCACGCAAGTATAATAATTATAATAAAAACATCGAGCGCTCCGAGCCTTTTTTTATTTTCCATAATAGTTTTCTCCAATTAGTCGTTTATATTAAAACTGCATCCTGTTTCAAGAGGGGAAAGTGTATCCGTAACTACAGCGCGGTATATTTCGTTGTTGCGATAATGATATTCGTTTACAATTATACCGTATTCAGTCGAAACATCGTATTCCGACAGCAATATTTCATCGTCATCGTACACGGTTGCACGCAGATTACGATTATTTTTTGACAGTGTAAGAGTATATTTATTGTTTTCAATTATTTTCTTCAATTCGTCAAGCGAAGTCAGCCCGATTTCACTGTAAAAATCACTCTCCGCCGCCGTTGAATATTCCGAAACCGAATTCCTGACATACATTTTTTCGCCGTCACAGATAATCAAGTTCGCATCTGACTCGGCGCGGTATTTTGTATCGCTGAC
>JBJFHS010000037.1:0-5486 GCA_051893885.1 Eubacteriales bacterium | reverse complement strand
CTCCCGGATTCGGCGACAGACGTAAGGAAATGCTCAGAGATATCGCTATCCTCACAGGCGGCGAGGTTATCTGCGACGAGCTCGGTCTCGACCTCAAGGAAACCACAGTCGACCAGCTCGGCCGCGCACGTCAGGTTAAGGTCAACAAGGACAACACCATTATCGTAGGCGGCGCAGGCGATGCTGAGGCTATCCAGGGACGTATTTCCCAGATCAAGTCCGCTATCGAAACTACCACATCCGACTTCGACCGCGAGAAGCTCCAGGAAAGACTTGCTAAGCTCTCCGGCGGCGTAGCTGTAATCAAGGTCGGCGCTGCTACCGAGACCGAAATGAAGGAAAAGAAGCTCCGCATCGAGGACGCTCTCAACGCAACCCGTGCAGCTGTTGAAGAAGGCATCGTTGCCGGCGGCGGTACAGCATATGTCAACGTTATCGACGACGTAAAGGCTCTCATGAACACCGTAGAAGGCGATGAAAAGACCGGCGTTGCAATCGTTGTAAAGGCTCTCGAAGCTCCCGTACGTCAGATCGCTGAAAACGCAGGTTTTGAAGGCTCCGTAGTTGTCGACAAGATCAAGTCCTCCGGCAAGAAGGGCTACGGCTTCAACGCTTACACCGAGGAATACGTCGACATGATCGAAGCAGGTATCGTTGACCCGACAAAGGTTACACGTTCCGCACTCCAGAACGCTGCTTCCGTTGCATCGACAGTCCTCACAACCGAGGCTCTCGTAGTAAGCCAGCCCGAACCCGAACCGGCTCCCGCAGCTGCTAACGGCGGCATGGGCGGTATGTATTAATAAAATAGTCAGCAGAATAAAATTTAAGGGATACAGTTTCGGCTGTATCCTTTTTTGACGGATTAATATCCCTCATCAACGGAAATTATAATATTTTTGAGGAAATATTCATCAGATTCATATGGGTCGTCGATTGAAAGAAGCTCATCCCAGAAAATGCTGTCGTCAGTTTTGAATGACGCATTGCTTTCGCGTAAGTATTTAGCTATAGATTCATCAGCGTTTTTACCCGCAAGTTCTACAAACTTCTTAACGCTCACCTTTCTGTAGTTTATATTTTGGATTTCTAAGCCAGCGTCATAACGAAGCCTGACTTTTAACCCATGCAGACAGTCTTTATTTGCGAGTCTTTCTGTGCTTGCGTCTCCGGCACGGAAATACTCCTCTATTGCTTTTTCGTTTTCGGAGTAAATGATGTCTATATCATAGTCATGGGTGTAGTAATTCGTAGTATAATTGTAATGCTCCTCAAATACTTCCTTTGGAATATTGAAGTATCTTACGAAGTTCACAATGTTTTTCTCCTCGTGATTTTGTGCATCAAGCCATTGTTCAAATTCTTCTATCCCTACATAATCTATAAGTGATGCAATAAACAAATGGTAGCTTGTTATGTGCGTGCACTCTGAGGATGGAAGTACAGCTACTTCAGGTGACTCTGGTGTTTCCTCTAACGGTATCTCGTCGTACGCTGCCGCATTGTCATTGACATAAACAGGTTCTTCCTCAGTGCTGTTTTCCAGAGAATCTGTCTCTGTATTACTATTATTTGTACATGAGACCATAATAAGTGCCGATAAAACTATCACTATAAGCTTTTTCATATCAATCTGTCTCCTTTCTTGTGAAATAAAAAGCCGCCAGATTGATAAAAATACCAAACTGACGGTTTTGTTAGCTCAGTGCTTAGTGATTTTTCTTAGCAACAGCGCATCCGGCAAGGCTTACGATGGAAACGATAGCAGCGATAACACCGAAGTCGAAGGTCTGCGGTGCGTCTGCTGTTGTCTCAGCCTTTGCGGGAGCCTCAGTCTCTGCGGGTTCAACTGTCTCGGGTTCAGCTGCGGGAGCTTCAGGCTCAGCTGCAGGTTCCTCAGCGGTTGTCTCGGGCTCAGCTGCGGGTTCTTCTGCTGGTTCAGCTGCGGGTTCAGCTACGGGTGCAGCAGTTGTGAAGCAGATTGTATTCCATAAAGCCGCAGATACTGTCGACCATGCATCGCCCTGACCGCCGCTGATCATGTACTGGTTGTCACGTGTGCCGGCTGCGGATGAATCGTTGATCATTGCGCAGAACGGAACTGTCATGCCATCGGTAATCGGATAATCATCGCCTATCGGGATAGCCATTTCGATTGTATATCCCTTGTCTGTGATTTTGTATTCAGCCTGAGAGTCTTCAGCGTAGAATGTCTGGTGAGCGCCGCCGCCAGCCCATGCTGTAAATCCGGGGCCGAATGTGTACTGACCGGAACCTACAAGTTCACTGAGAGCGCCGTCTTCATTATCAAGGTTGAAATATACTTCAACACTGTCGCTCCGATAGTCTCCGGTAGTTCCGGATTCTGTAATTACAGCGTCAGTTATGTCGAAGAGGAAATACATATAGCTGTCGTCCCATGCGGCATAAACATCTCCTGTTGTGCTCTTGGATGCGCTGCCGTCGTTGAGAACGCCTATGAATGCGGGTTCAGCGGCATAAACGTCATCCTTCACGCCGTCAATCTTCGGTGTGCCCTTGGTTGCATATATTGTGGGTTCAGCAGCATCGGAGCCGGAAGCTGTGGTTTCAGCGGGAGCGGCAATAGAGTTAGCCGGAGCAGCTGTTGTGCGGTAAGCAGCGTAGTCAAATGCTTCAGCGTCCTCGAGGGTTGCGAAAACTGCCGCGTAAGCTACTTTGAGAGTCTGACCGACTTCGCCGCCGTCGAAAATATCGAGACGCATTTCTTTGACTGTGCCTGCCCATGCAGCGCATTCGCTCATATCAAAGATCTGCTCGCACCATTCATCGTCGTCGCCGTCGTAGAAAGTAACGAAATGTCCTGTTTCGGACCAGTTAACTGTGTCGGTGGTGAAGTAAATCGAGGTGCTCCAGTTGTTGAGACCTGTGAGTTTGTACTTGACCTTTACATAATGGTTGTCAGCCGAAAACTCGCCGCGGCTTGGAAGACTGATGAACGGGTCGCCGCCGTTTACTTCTGCGTAGTAGCAGGCTTCTTCAGCGTCGTATGCACCGTCCATGCAGCTCGGGGATTTTACAAGAGTACCGTCTGCGTTGTAAATCGTTCCGTCAGTGCTGTCGGCGAAGTCCCACATTGCAACGGGTTCAGCGGCACATACGGAAACAGCGAGTACAACGCACAGCGCTATCGTTGTTAAAAGCGCCAATAATTTTGCTGTTTTCATTGGATATCTCCTTTTAGAAAAATAAGATTATTTTGCTCAAAAGTATTATAACAAATCGCGGTGACTTTGTCAATGTTATTGGAAAATATATTTACAGAATTATGAATTATAAATAATTATTTTATAGTTTTGTAAAAGATACAGATAAAATGTATGCTCTTTCTAAACGAGAAATTCGTCGGGAGAGTACGCGCTTTGATTTAATTTGCGAATGAAAAAAAGAGGAGCCATGACGCTCCCCTTGTATTTAATCCTCAATTACGGTTATCGACTTGATCACAACATCCTCAACGGGTCTGTCGTTTTTGTCCGTCTCAACCGAGGCTATCTCGTCGACTACATCCATGCCCTCTGTGACCTTTCCGAACGCCGCGTACTGACCGTCGAGGTATGTCGAGTCAGCATGGCAGATGAAGAACTGCGACGACGCCGAGTCCATTGAGCGGCTTCTCGCCATCGAAATCACGCCGCGCTTGTGCGAGATCGGGTTGTTCCAGCCGTTCTGTGAAAACTCACCCTTGATTTTTGTGTCGGAGCCGCCCATTCCCGTTCCTTCGGGGTCGCCGCCCTGAATCATGAAGTCTTTGATGACGCGGTGGAAAATCAGCCCGTCGTAAAATCCGTCCTTTGCGAGGTTCACAAAGTTTTCAACCGTTATCGGCGCGGCTTCGGGGTAGAGCTCGAGCTTGATTATGCCGCCGTTTTCCATTTCAATCTGTACCATAATCGTTTCACCAAAATCTCCGTCCTCACCGCCGTCACCGGAGCCGGATTTACAGGAAGCAAGCGTTAAAAGAAATATGACTGCCATCACTGCGGCGAGAGTCAGTTTAAATTTTTTCATACGGAGAACCTTTCTGTCGTTTGATAATTCCGGTCGGAGAAGAATACATCGCCGCCGACTTCATAATATTGTACCAGATAAGCCGGACAAATTCAATACAAACGGTAAACTTTCTGCGATGCGGCCGTTTATTTTTACCTTTGACGTTCTCCCAATATCTCTGAATTTAAGCTATAGTAAAACGCGCCATCGGCGGACATACTAACAAAAGCAATCAAATGTCAGGCGGTGACCAATTGAAGCTGATTTTTTATATAGCCGGCGGGATAGTGCTCGGCGGGATACTTAAAAACGGGGCGGGGGAGCTGATACTGCCGTTTCTTGTGTCGTACATTGCCGCGCGGATATTCAGACCTGTCGGAGCCTGGCTGTCGAGAAAATGCAGAATAAAGGAAAAGGCGGGCTGCGCGGTGTTCGCGGTGATGCTGTGCTTTGCGCTGGTGTACTTTGCGGCGGTTCTGTCGTCGGAGCTTATCGCGGGGCTCAGTGAGCTGAACGGGATAGGGGACGCAGTGTCTGAGCTGAGCAGTGCCGCGCTCGGGCTGTTCGATTCGCTGCCGTTTCATCTGTTCGGAGATGCCGACCGGGTACGCGATGCCGTGGTTTCGTACGCAGGGGAGCTGCTGTCGTATCTGGGAGGAGCGCTGGCGTCTCTGGTCGGAACTGCCGCAAAATCCCTGCCGTCGAGTATGCTCTCGATTTTTATCGGCGCGGCGTCGTTTGTATATCTGATGGCGGACATGGACGGAGTCGGAGAGGGAATTACGGCTCTGATACCGGAAAAGCGCCGCTCAGCCGTGGTTCGGGTCTTCGACAACGCCTCCGATGCCATTTTCAGCTATGTCAAGGCGTATCTCGGGCTCGGAGCAGTCACGTTCGTCATGCTTTTCGTGGGATTTCTCCTGCTTGGGGTATCATCCCCGCTCGGCAAGGCGTTCGTCATAGCGGTGGTTGACGCTCTCCCGCTGATCGGATGCGGTGCGGTGCTTCTTCCGTGGGGTATATACAAGCTCGCGGTTGGCAGGACGCTGTACGGAGTGGGAATAATCGCGCTGTACGTCGTAATCTGGGCAGTGCGTCAGGTGCTTGAGCCGCGTCTGCTCGGCAGAATGATGGGCATAAACTCCTTCGTAATGCTCGCGGTGATATATCTCGGCTGGAAAGTTGCCGGTCTGAGCGGCGTAATAATCCTCTCAGCTGCTGTGATGGCGGTGAAAAACATCGGCGAAGACAGGGGGAGGATGGGGGACGAGGGGAGACGGGACGCTTCTTGAAAGAAGCTTGGCAAGAACTTCAAAAATGGGTTATCTTTTAAAGTGTAATGCGTATGGTGGCGGTATCACTTCGGACTGGTCAGCTGGCCTCACGGGTTGATTTAGACATCCTCGACCTCAGAAGTAGTGGAGTGAGCTCGCAGGGACCGCCGAGACCCTGCT
>JBJFHS010000036.1:0-5513 GCA_051893885.1 Eubacteriales bacterium | reverse complement strand
TTTCATTATAATAAAATTTTATAAATTCGGGAGAAACAATATGATACGCAAAGCAAACGAAGCGGATATTCCGGAAATCAACCGACTGCTCGGTCAGGTTCTTGAGGTGCATCACAAGGGAAGACCGGACCTGTTCCGCGGAAATACAAAAAAATATACGGACGACGAGTTGAAACTGCTCCTGAGCGACGACAGCAGACCGGTATTTGTCGACGCCGATGATGAAGGAAATGTCGCCGGATACGCCTTCTGCATCTTTCAGGAACACAAAAATCACAATATCATGACCGATATAAAAACGCTGTACATAGACGACCTCTGCGTAGACGAAATCAAAAGAGGTCAGCACGTCGGAACAAAGCTCTATAATTATGTTCTCGGTTTCGCAAAAGAAAACGGGTGCTACAACGTCACTCTGAACGTGTGGAGCTGCAACGAAAGCGCAATCAAGTTTTATGAATCATGCGGGATGAAGCCGCAGAAAATCGGCATGGAAACAATACTCTGAAATAAAACGCACTGTTTATATGAACCGGGATAAGCTCCGATAAATACAAACAGTGCGATTTTTAATTATTCCGAAGTCAAATATCAGCCGTACGACAAATGCGAAAAATCTTCCTCAGACCGTCAGCTCATACCTTCCGGCAGAGAGAATTCTCGTGTCTCCGCTTAAATGAAGCTCGGCTGTAATTCCGTCGGGAATCGAAACTGAAAGATTGATCCGTCCGAATCTCCGTCTCCATGAGACAGATATCTTTCCGGCAGGAGTCTCATATTCGCCTTTTGCAAAGTCAAGTCCCTTGAGGAAATGCGGCGCAAGAATCAAACGGTGCTCGGTGAAGATTTTTTCATCCTGCCTGATACCGAGTATTGAGCTGCGGAACCATGCGATTGGGCAGGAATACATATGATGATTCTTTGAATAACGGTTATTCCACATTTCGTGGAGCGTCGTTGCACCGTTCTCAAACCACAGGCGGTAAGACGGAAAACCGTCGGCAGTGAGAAGCCTTAAGCCCTCTTCCTCGAATCCGCACAGGTCGATAGCCTGGAAAATATACTGCATACCGAGCATTCCGACATTGAAATGCCAGTTGTACTTTTCAAATGTTTCGTAAAACTGCGGCTTTAACTTGTCAAGTTCACCGATTCCGAGAGCTATTGTCATAGCCGACGCGGTTTGTTCGGTAAGCGTGAGCCGTCCGTCGGAGCCGATATAGTGCCGCTTGAAGCTCTCGGTGTAGAAGCGCTCGCGTTCTCTGTGCGGCTCAGAATCGAAACCAGAGCACTCAGCGGCCAGAGCGGCGATACGCAGGAATTTTATCATCAGCAGCGTGCAGGTGAACTCGAGCGGCACGGGATTGCTGTACGGCGGTGCCCAGTCATCAAGACCGTATGCAATCAGCCCGTCCGATTCCTTTTTTTCGAGAAAGTCGAGGTGTCGCTTCATGAACGGATAAGCTTCGCGCAGAGCCTCATCCGAGCCCGTGTATTGATACAGCCTCATCGGTATCTCAAAGAGGATTCCGCTTGATGTCGGACCGTTGCCCCATTGGTATCCCCAGCCTCCGGTCGGTATGATTCCGGGCAGGTCCCCCTCGTCGTTGACCGCGTCGCAGATATCGCGGAGCCATTTTTTGTAAAAGCCGCGCATATCGTAGTTCTGTATCATCTGCTCACAGGAAGCCTGGGCGTCGTTGCACCATCCGAGCTTTTCGCGGGTCGGGCAGTCGGTCGGCATATTGAAAAGGTTGGACAGAGTCGCAATGCGTGCCAGTCTCCACATCGAGTCGAGCGTCTCATCCGAGCAGGTGAAGTGTCCTGTCTGCTTCACCGCCTGATGCACAAATATCGCCTGAACATCCTCTGGAGACGGCTCTGAGGCAAATCCGTCAATAATGGCGTATTTAAAGCCGTAATAAGAGAACCACGGCTTCCAGTCGAGCGGCTCATCGGATGTAATGACCTCAGAAAACTGAGTTTCTCCGTCGCGGTAGTGGCCGGACAGGGAGTCGTCTAATCTTTCACCGTTTTCGTCGAGCTCCTCAGCGTAGATGATGTGCAGCTTTGTACCCGCGGGCTGAGTTGTTCTGATGCGGATATATCCCGACATATTCTGACCGAAGTCGAAAATATATGCTCCGCGTGCGTTTTTCGTCATCGAAATGCAGTTGTATGTGCAGTCCTCGCGAATTGGCTCACAGGGGGCTTCGACAAGCTCTCCTCCGGGGTCAGATGCAATGACGGCTCCCCTCCAACCGCTGTCGTCAAACCCGGGATTCATCCAGCCGGCAGAAAATCTCGCGTCGTATCGCTCACCAAGCCGCATTTCATTGAATCTGACAGGCGAGCAGTCAATGTCACAGAGCCAGTCGGTGTCGCTCTCGATGTATTCTGTATGGTCGGAGTAGTTCAGTTCGAGCGAAAGGCAGAGCTTCGGAGAGTCGCGCCAGTCCGCCTTATCGAAATCCCACGAGGTGTGCAGAGATTCGTTGAAAAAGCCGTTTCCAAGCATGACCGCGAAGATGTTCTCACCCTCTGAGAGCAGATGTGTAACGTCGCAGCTGTTGTACCAGAGAGTCTTGCGGTAGTCTGAAAACGGAGAAGTCAGTAAATCTTCGCTGACCTGCGCACCGTTCAGAAACAGCTTTCCGAGTCCGAGCGCGGAGTACGACAGTTTTGCCGAGACAAGACCATTGCCAATATTGAAATGGCGTCGGAAGATCGGTGCGGGGTCTTCATCACGGAACGCCGGAACAAAAGGAGCGGGATATTTTATGTAGGGAGTGGATTTTGTAAGCATTTGGAAACCTCCGTTATAGCATAAATTCAAATTGCTGTTAAAATGTAATGCCGCAGATTTACTTAATTTTCAAATATTGTCTTCACAAGCTCATATGCGAACATCCAGTGCAGTTCTTTGGTCGGATGATTGACATCGTTTGCGAGCAGAGCATTGGTATTGACTCCGCCCGACTTCATTTTCAGCCAGAGCGAATTGCAGTCGCAGACCGGGATATTTGCCTCCTCAGCCACTTTGCGAGCTTCTTCGAGATATTTCTGAAGCCATCCGTCGCACTCGTTTTCGGCTATGCCGCGCACACAGTTCTCGATGAGCTTGTCGGAATTCTGGTAGTTGATGTCGTCAGAACGCAGATTCGGTGTCATGAAAATAGCCTCCGCGCCCGCGTCTTTGATTTTTGCGAATATTTCTTTGAGCGAAGCCCTGTAGTGTTCAAGCTCATTCTCACCACCGCCGGCATCGTTCAGTCCGTAGCATACCACAACGAGATCGGGTCTGAAACTGAGTACATCGCGTTCAAGACGGGCAAGTCCTCCCCATGAAGTATCTCCGCTGATACCGGCGTTGACAATATTCACCGAAGCCGATGGATAAATCATCGAAAAAATACGCTTCACTTTTGCGGCATATGCTTCTTCTGGATAATAATAAGTTTCGATATGTCCGTGATCGTTGTAAATTTCAAAGCAGCCCTGTGTTACGCTGTCACCGAGAAAAGCTATCACAGGCTGACGGCAGCTATGTGGAGCAGCCTGACGGTTTTTGATTTTTTCAAGTATTTTCATGGCAGTTTACTGTTTATTTTCTCCTTATAAAGTTATTTTGTATTAATTACACCTTAAGCCGTCCGAATACACTGTAGTTGGCATCGTGGAAATTGTGCGCACCATTGAAAGCTGTACGGCTCAGATACAGTATCTCGTCCCCTTCAAAGAAAAAGTCAACATACTGGAATCCCACTTCCTGTGCGGGCAGGTGACGGTAGTCGAATACATCCATGACCTTTTCCCAGTGAATCAGGTCCTGCGAGCGGATCAGTACCAGCCAGTTTCGTCCGTCCGGATGATCTTCTGTCAGGTAGGAAACCAGCGAATAATACTTTCCGTCTTTTGGATTCAGTTTTATCATGAACTTGGAGTGGTTGCCGGGGAAGGGAATCGTACAGTCGTATCTGAGCGGTTCATCCGTTCCGACTACATCCATAACCAGCGCCAGACCGAACGAAGGCCTGCATCCGCCGATCTGGTAGCGCATGATATTGAGCAGCTGGGGTTCATCGTGTCCGTTCCACCCCGCCGGAGACAACACCAGACAGCCCTCGATACATCCGGGACTATGACCTTCCGCAGTACCGGGCCACTCGGGATTGTATGGAGCCGGCGGGGTAAAGTGCCAGTTTTCGGCTGTCAGCAAATCATCGTTTTCATCAATGGACATACACATGGCTGCGTGAGTGCCGCTGCTCCATGAACCCCATTCCAGAGTAGTCCAGAGCCGTCCCTGATAAGAGAATACCGGCTGCGGATTCTTGTGCACACCCTTTTGCTTAAAACCGCTGGAGCCGCGAAGAAGTACCGTCGGCATACAGAAGGTTTTTCCGCCGTCATCAGAGCGACCTATAAGCAAGTCTCCGTATTCCGTGCTTACGGACAGCATATACAGCGCGCCTCTGTGGAAGAACATTTTGCCCCAGAAGCAGGGAAACAGCTCGGATACATATTTCCATGTCTTTCCGTCGTCGTCAGAACGGTAAATCAGTGTCAGATCCTGAGGAGCTCCGCCCTGAAACAGATCCATTGAGGCGAGCAGCGCACCATCCGGCAGTCTCACCAGAGAGGGAGAGCACAGATATCTTCCGGAAAAGCTGTACGCGTCATCATCGGGATGAAGATAGTTCACCACAACATCCCCGGGTACCGCTCCCGTTCTCGCCAGACGCACACGGCTCTTTTTATCCTGACAGCATACCTGAAATTCATAATCAGTATGGTCTTCCAGTCCTTCGATAACATAGGAAGTACCGTTCAAGGCGGCAGAACCTTCCCAGCAGTCCCCTCCGCGTTTTTTCCATACAACGTTGTATTTTTCCGCACCGTCTACAGGCAGCCAGTCAAGACCGATTGTTCCGGCACCGGGATACAGGCGGCAGATGTAAATGTCCCCCGTGTCAAACAGGAATGGTTTATATGGTGCAAAACTCCACTTATTTATCCCTCTCATCGCGGTTTTCCTTTCATTTTATTGAGTTAGCCGGTATTTTTTGTATCTGTATTTATTCGAGCAGCTTAAAACTGCGCTTCAAAGTAAACGATTTTTTCCCGTTTCCATGTATATGTACCCCGTATTTTTTCTCCGTCCCAGATTACGGCGGGGTAGGAGTATTCACCGGGCGAGCTCTCCAGTGTCAGTGCATTTTCAAAGCGGATACCATCCTCCGATGTCAGAAGACATAGAGGTGTCCTTCCTTCGGTTACAGGATTGCAGCAAAGCACCAGTTTTTCAGGCGTTTTCACCAAATCCAGACCGCTGTTGTTGTGGGGAATATCCAGCGGATACGCCGTGCCCCAGTGAATTCCGTCGGTTGAGTCACTGCGGTAGATTCTTTTGTTTTTTGAACGGAGCAGCAGATGCACCCCGGATTCGTCTTCCCAGAGAGTCGGTTGAATTACTTCTGTATCTTCGGAAGGCAGCGGAATCAGCTCACTCT
>JBJFHS010000035.1:0-22056 GCA_051893885.1 Eubacteriales bacterium | reverse complement strand
TTCTTGCCAATGACGAAGTCATTATGCTTCATTACAAGAAGCGTCCGCGTCCCCCGTTCCCCCTCAAATATCTTTAAAGAGCCCGCCGAAATAGAGTAAATCCACACCGGAGCGCATTGCCTCGTAGTGGTAGCCGTCTATGATGTAGTCCTCGGCGGAGGAGATTCCGATTGTGAAGTCGGCGTCCGTCGTGTGGAATGTCACGGTGTAGAGAATTTCGTTGTCTCCGCCGTCCTTTTCGCGGATGCACTTTATCCCCTCAAACCGCATCCTGATGGAGTCCAGTTCCTTCCCTTCCGTAAACTCAAGCGTGACTCCGCTGCTTTCTTCGGTCACTTCGATCGACGTGATGTAGGGGTACTGCGTCGTGATGTCCATGAGCGGCGGGAGGTAGTCGTCGAGCTTGTATACACCCGGCGAGTCGCATGAAATCAGCACAAAAATACAAATTAAAATAATAACTATACCTTTCAGATTACGCATATTCAGCTCCTTACAGTCCGGTGTAAGCTCCGGTTTCGGTCAGAATCGCCTGAATCTCCCCTGTGTCAGCCTCCTGAACACTGACTCCGCCGTCTATCGCAACACACGCGCCGACTCCAGCCGCCTCACCGGTCGTTGCACAGATAGGCATTATGCGGATAGACGCCTGCGCCTCGTGATTTGCCGAGATGCACCTTCCGCCGACGAGCAGGTTGTCCGCATCCTCAGCCCTCGGTATCAGCGAACGGTACGGAATCGTGTACCATGTGCCCTCGGGGAAGTAGTAGTGGCTTGTTCCCGAGCCCTCAGGGTTGTGGATGTCAATGTCGTAGTTTCCGGCGGCTACAGCGTCGTCAAACTTCGTGCAAGCTACAAGGTCGTCACCAGTCAGCACATAACTTCCGACAAGCATACGGCTCTCACGGACTCCGATCGACGGCGCGGTATGGACGAGTCTTGCGTTCTCCATTCCGGGAATCCTGTTTTCACGGAAGAAGCGCATGATTTCAAGCACCTGCCGTCTCGCCTCCATTTCCGCCCTCGTCACGTCAAACGGATCCACGGGGTTATGTTTCACTACACGCGTAGTATTGAAGTGCAGCACCCCGTCAATCGGATAGTCGAAAACGAGAATGTCCTCGCGCGGATTCGAGAATTTTCCCTCGGCGAGCTGCTGCTTGTAAAGTGACTGCCACAAATTCCTGTTGGCGAAGAATGTCTTTTTGTCTACATTCGCAACGCGGAAACACAGCGTCATCGGCTGGCAAAGGCTGTCGTTGTCGCGCCCGAGTCTGAGCGGAACACCTGCCATGGCGCACAGATCGGCGTCCCCGGTGCAGTCGATGAACATTTTTCCGCAAAACTCAAGTATTCCCGTTTTTGTCGCAGCGGAGACGGAGGTGATGTGCGCACCGCTCTTTCGGACTCCGCATAAAGTCGCGTGAAACAGCACCTGTACACCGGCGTCAGTCGTCATTTCGTCGAGAATCACCTTGAGAGTTTCGTCAAGAAAACCACCGCGCGCGTCAAGCTCTCTGACAATCCCGGCGAAAATACCGCGTGACAGATCGTGGCGGACTTTTGTTCCGTCTTCCCTCTCAACCTGAGTCCAGTAGCGCATGAACGGGAAAATCAGGCAGTTTGATGCCGCGCCGCCGAGATAGCCGGAAGAATCGAGCAGCAGAACCTTTTTGCCTCTCCTCGCCGCCGCAATTGCCGCCGCACATCCCGTAAAGCCGCCGCCCACCACGATAACGTCATAACATTTGTTGTACTCCATGTCAGATATGCTCCTTTATTCTATATTCTACAAATATATTATACAACGGGTATAGGATTATTTCAATATAAATCGGAAATTTTCAAAAATTATTTTCACGCCGGAAAAAATATGGTATAATTGAAACATAATAATAAAAAACGAAACGGATTTGTACGATGAAAAAATTTCTGATAATCGACGGAAACAGTATAGTCAACCGCGCGTTTTACGGAATCCGGCCGCTGAGCACGAAAAGCGGTATCCCGACAAACGCGGTTTACGGCTTCCTTACAATAATAAAAAAGCACCTCGACTCGCTCCACCCCGACTTCATGGCGTGCGCTTTCGACGTGCATCAGCCGACATTCCGCCACCTCGAATACGACGCCTACAAGGGAACGCGAAAGGGTATGCCCGACGAGCTGAGGGAGCAGATGCCCTACGCAAAGCGCGCCGCGGAAGCCCTCGGGTTCAAAATAATCGAATGCCCGGGGTTTGAGGCGGACGACATAATCGGCACAAGCGCACGCATGGCTGAGGAAAACGGAATTTTCACCTATATCCTGACAGGAGACCGCGATTCGCTCCAGCTTATCACAGGAATGACAAACGTAATCCTCGCCAAAACCAAGGAGGACGTGATTTTCGACGAGGCGGAGTTCGAACGTGAATACGGAATCAGGCCCTCGCAGTTCGTCGACGTCAAGGCTCTCATGGGGGACTCGTCCGACAACATCCCCGGGGTAAGCGGAATCGGCGAAAAAACCGCGCTCAGGCTGATTCAGTCCGCCGGAGACCTTGACACACTGTACGGAAGCGAAAACTTCTTCGGTCAGAGCGCGTCCGTGTGCAAAAAGCTCTCCGAAGGCAAAGACTCGGCGTATCTCTCACGCAGGCTGGCTCTTATCTCGCGTGAGGCTCCGATCTGCAGTGCCGACGAGCTGTTTGCCGAGCGAAAAACAGACGCCGCCGGATTCAATGCGCTCTGCACCGAGCTTGAATTCAACGGAATGGCGAAAAAATTCGGCACGGACGCGGAAGAACATAACGGCCATATTGAAAACAGGCGCGAGCTCAACATCACTGCCGCCGAAAAACCGGGCAAATACACCTCCCCCGCAGCTCTGTACTACAATGGTAAAGATGCCGCTGTGACCGACGACGGAGTGAATATTACAGTGTGCGAAAACATCAGTCCTGAGGATATAGCCGAATTTCTGCGCACAAACAGCGTCATCTGCCACGATTTTAAAACGCTGCTCAGAACGCTGCACATCTCCGGCGACGGAATCGACTGCGTGTACGACACGATGATTGCCGCGTATCTGCTTGACCCGGGAAAAAGCAAATACACCCTTGAGTCCGCCGCGCTCGAATATACCGGAAGTGAGCCGTCAACTCCCGCCGAATACGCCGCAGCGATATATATAATAAAGGAAGAAAGTGAAAAAAGAGTCGCGGAATACGGCATGACCTCTCTCATGCGCGAGATTGAGATTCCGCTATCAAAGGTGCTCGCGGAGATGGAGGAAGTCGGCTTCAGGATAGACCCGGACGGAATCAGGGGGTACGCGAAGGAGCTTTTGATGCAGGAAAACGTGCTCGCCGACACAATCTGGGCGCAGGCGGGACACCAGTTCAACATCAACTCCCCGAAGCAGCTGGGCGAAGTGCTGTTTGAGGAAATCGGACTTCCCGCCGGAAAGAAAACTAAAACGGGATATTCCACCGACGCGGACACCCTCGAGGCTCTGCGCCCGTACCACACTATAATCTCCGACATTCTGATGTACCGCCAGACCGCAAAGCTCAGGGGAACGTACGGCGACACCCTCGCGGATCAGGCTGACGAAAACGGCCGCATCCACACAAAGCTGAATCAGACCGGAACTGCGACGGGAAGGCTTGCCTCGAGCGACCCGAACCTGCAGAACATTCCCGTAAGGGGCGAGATGGGCCGTGAGCTGCGCAAATTCTTCGTCGCGGAGGACGGGTACACGCTGATTGACGCGGACTACTCACAGATTGAGCTGCGGCTTCTTGCGGTTCTGTCCGACGACATGGCGATGAAAAAGGCGTTCACAGACGGCGAGGACATTCACGCCACGGTTGCATCCCAGGTTTTCGGAGTTGATATCGACGAGGTCACACCCGAACAGAGGCGGCGCGCAAAGGCGGTCAATTTCGGCATAGTCTACGGAATCGGCGAGTTTTCTCTCTCAAAGGACCTCGGAATCACGCGGAAAATGGCGAAGGAGTACATCGAAAACTACCTCGCGACCTATTCCGGCGTCGACAGATACCTCAAAAACACCGTTGAGGAGGCGAAAAAGAACGGCTGCACGACGACTATGTTCTCGCGCCGCAGAAATATCCCCGAGCTGTCCGCGTCAAACCGGAACACAAAGGCGTTCGGAGAGCGGGTCGCGATGAACAGCCCGATTCAGGGAACGGCGGCGGATGTAATCAAAATCGCGATGATAAACGTCAGCCAGGCTCTGAAGGATGCGGGAATCGACGCGCGGCTCATAATGCAGGTTCACGACGAGCTGATAGTTGAGGCAAAAGAGGAATGCGCAAGTGAAGCCGCCGAGATTCTTGTGCGCGAGATGGAGAACGCGGTAAAGCTATCCGTTCCCCTGACAGCAGACTGCGGAGTCGGAAAAACCTGGTACGACGCGAAGTAATCGGAATAAAAACAAGGCTGAGAGGAATTTTTTCTCCTTTTCAGCCTTTTTCAGTTAAATCAAATGCACGGCATCTCCGCTCCGCCGCACACGGGAAGGTACACGCCGCTTATGAAGCCCGACAAATCCGACGACAGGAACGCAACGGCCGATGCAATCTCGTAATCGGTTCCACGGCGTCTCAGCGGCACTCCGGCGGAATAATCGGGCGCGATTTCGGTGTGGTTTTCGCGGTCACGGTCGCTGATCGTCCACCCGGGCGCAACCTGATTCACCGTGATGTTGTATCGGCCGACCTCTTTCGCAAGGACCCTGAGCACGCCGTCCATCCCGCGCTTTGCCGAATCGTAAGCAGACTCGTTCACGCCGCATCTCATCGCGCACTCGGAGTTGATTCCCACGTATTTTCCGTAGTTCTGCTCAATCATGTGCGGCACGAACGCCTTCGCCATGTTGACGTTGTGGAGCACGCAGGTTCTGAACTGGCTCTCGTAGTCGGAAATATCCTGCTCGAGTATGCTTTTCCACTCGTACTGTGCGACAGCCGCCGCGACGACGATATCCGGCATGACGAACTCGGCTCTGATTCTGTCCCGCATCGCAATGACGCTGTCGATTTCCCCGACGTCAGCCGAAAACGCCATGCTTCTCACACCGTATTTCGCGGCAATTTCGCCAGACAGCTTTTCCGCCGCCTCCCTGCTCGAATGGTAATGCACAATTACGTTCGCTCCGCAGTCGGCTAATGTACGCGATATCGTCCTGCCGAGCTGACCCGCCGCACCCGTTACAATCGCCGTCTTCCCTCTCAAATCAATCTGCAGCATAATCTCACCTCAGTTTAATTAATGAAATGTTACAACGCTATTGTAGCACACCAGGCCGCATTTGTAAATTCAATCTGATTCAGTTTTCGCTTGAATTTCCGCGATTTCAGCCATCGGTTGATAGACTTCGGCGCGGAAACAGAATATAATTTTACCCAGTCGGACGGACAGAGAGTTCATCCGGTCGATAATAAAAGCTGATAATTCAGCCATAAAGAAGGGGATTAATAAAATGTTTAACATGACAAATGTAGGAAGAAAAATTTCATCGCTCAGAAAGCAGCACAACATGACGCAGATGGAGCTTGCGGACAAGATGGGGATCAGCTTTCAGTCGGTCTCAAACTGGGAGAGAGGAAACACGATGCCCGATATTTCAAAGCTGCCTGAGCTTGCGGAGCTGTTCGGCGTTTCGGTTGACGAGCTGCTCGGGAAGGAATCGAAGCTGATTGAAAGCGTCATCGAGGGCAAGACCGACGAATACATCAGCGAAAACGATGTCTCAATCGACGAACTCGCTGAAGCCGCGCCGGTTCTCAAGCCAGATACGGTCACGGAAATCGTAAAAAATACGGATATGATAAACAATAAGCTCGACAGGCTGAGCAGACTTTCGGATATGTCCCCGTTATCTGAGCTGTCTGACATTCCCTCGGATAATTCGACAGCGGATGATGCAGGTGAAAAAACAGAGGATTTTAACCTCAGGGATATCGAGCCGCTCATTCCTTTTCTCGACAACGACGTGATTGACGATATCGCAAGAAAGGCGGAAAGCATATCCACAAAACTCGTTTCATCGGTTCTGCCGTTTGTCAGCGAGGATGTGCTTGACGAACTCGCCGGACAGAGAGCATCAAAGGGAGAGAGCTTTACCGAATTTCTGCCGTTCATGGATGAAGCTAAAATCGACGAGCTCGCTGAGAAAGCACTGGAATCGGGCAAATCCATTGACGAATTCCTGCCGTTCATGTCGGAGGACAAAATTGACGAGCTCGCCGAGAAAGCACTGGAATCGGGCAAATCCATTGACGAATTTCTGCCGTTCATGTCGGAGGACAAAATCGACAATCTCGCTGAAAAAGCACTGGAATCGGGCAAATCCATTGACGCATTCCTCCCGTTCATGTCGGAGGACAAAATCGACAATCTCGCTGAAAAAGCACTGGAATCGGGCAAATCCATTGACGTATTCCTGCCGTTCATGTCGGAGGACAAAATCGACGATCTCGCATATTCGATTTACCAAAAGAGCGGCGTCAACGCAATATCCTCCCTCGCGCCGTTCATGAGCAGCGGTATGCTCAGCAAAATCGCGAAAGAAGCTCTCGAAAAGGGCGGCTTCAAGTCAATCTCGGCTATAACTCCGTTCCTCGACTGACATAAAAATAAGCGGTCAGGTTGATTTCCATTTGAATTGACCCCGACCGCTTTTTTTCAGACTTTGGTTCAATAATTCGCCGCTTTAATCTCGAAATACGCCTGTGTCACGCCGCATACGGGGCAGATTTCGGGTGCTTTTGTGCCGACATTCACATGGCCGCAGTTTCTGCACAGCCAGATTTTAACTTCACCGCGCGAGAACACCTCACCGTTTTTCACGTTTTCGATGAGCCGGCGGTATCTCTCCTCGTGCTCCTTCTCGATGTCAGCCACAAGACGGAACTTTGCCGCCAGCGAGTCAAAGCCTTCCTCCTCAGCGACCTTCGCAAATCCCGCGTACATATCCGTCCACTCGTAGTTCTCTCCTGCCGCCGCCGACTCCAGGTTTTCCGGTGTTGCGTGGATTCCGTTCAGTTCGCGAAACCACAGCTCGGCGTGTCTCAGCTCGTTTGCCGCGGTTTCTTCAAAAATCTCCGCTATCTGCTCGTATCCGTCCCGCCTCGCCATCTCCGCAAAATAGGTGTACTTACTTCTCGCCTGAGTTTCTCCCGCGAAAGCCGCCTCAAGGTTCTTCTCAGTCTGACTTCCCGCGTATTGAGTCGATGATTTTTCCTCCTCAATCAGCTCCACGTTCCCGTCTCTCGCACCGCACCTCGGGCAAATCGCGTCGACTCCTCCTGCCGCCTCGAAAATTTCACCGCACACCTTGCATCTGTATCTGCGCATAAAAAATCCACCTCTTTTTATATATTTTACGCTTAGTATTGACTCAAAGCGGTAAAATATTCACACGCAGAGGCGGATTTTTTTGTTTTTTTACCTCAATCAGATTACCGGAAGGAGTGCAGATTTTTATCTTCTTATCCAGACCTGCATCTCGCGGCTGTCGTCCCTGTTGCCCCAGAAAGCATATGGAATCGCCCTGATTTCGCAGACGGTTTCGTCGTCGAAGTCAATCGTGCGGTAGAGCGAGCCGTTCCATTCGCGCCTTTTTTTCGCCTCGCCTCGGATACAAACAGCACCCTCGAACAGGCTGTCGTCGCGGTATGTCGAGAACGAGCCGAAATTGTCGATTCTGATGCTGTCGAGCACATCGCCGTTGTCCGCTGATTCGATGCAGTACACTATCGGCCCGCGCATGATTGCTACCCTTCCGTTGTCAGCTCGGAGAAGCGGGTTTGCCTCAACAAACTCTATCGGCATGGGAAGGTACAATTCAACCGCGTCTCCCTCATTCCATCCGCCGCCGATGTACGCATAGCCTTTTCGCATCTCGGGCGCGATTTCCTCTCCGTTTTTCCTGATTCTGCATTCCCTCGCCCATGACGGAATCCTCACGGCAAAATTGTAGTCCCCCGCACCGAGCTCAAAGGTGATGTTTCCGCTCCACGGGTAGTTGCCGCGCTGAACTACTCTGACCTTTCTGCCGCCGACGTCGATTTCAGCCTCGCCCGCAACAAAAAGATGTGCAAACACGGTTTCGTCATTTGAAGAATATATGTAAGAGCCGAGTGAGGTTATCATTCTCGCGAGATTAGGCGGGCAGCACGCGCATCCGAACCATCCCGGGCGTTTGCTCTGGACGTGTGAGCAGATTCCGGCTTTTCTGGTCTCCTCCTCCCAGACGGAAAGCGGATTCACATAGAAGAAGTGGTGTCCGTCGAACGACATTCCGCTTATCGTGCCGTTGTAGATGAGCCGCTCCATTACATCGGAGTATTTCCGGTCGGCGTCCATCCTGAGCATCTGCTTCGCCATAAAGACAAGCGAAATCGCGGCGCAGGTCTCGTTGTACGCGGTGTTGTTGGGCAGGTGGTAGTTGAACGTATACGCTTCTCCGTAGACCTGTGAGCCGACTCCGCCGGTGATGTACATCTGCTTTTGTGTGATGGAGTCCCAGAGAGTTTCCATCGCCTGTTTGAGCTCAATGTCCCCAGTTTCCGCCGCAAGGTCAGCCGCACCCGTGTAGAGGTATCCCGCACGGACCGCATGACCGACCGGCTCTTTCTGCTCGCGAAGCGGAATGTGCGACTGATTGTATTGGGTGTCGACGTGATCCTGCCTGCCGCCCCAGAAGCTCTGATAATTGCGCGCTTTAAGCTCCTCCTCAAAGAAGTTCGGCGCACTTCCCCTCTCATTCACAAAATACTCGCAGAGCCTGAGATATCTCTCGTTTCCTGTCGCGCGGTAGAGCTTCATCAGCGCCAGCTCTATCTCGGGGTGTCCAGAATAGCCGTGTATCTTTCCCTCCTCGGGCCCGATTTTTGAGTCGATGAGATCTATCATCCGGCAGACGACACGGAGCAGCCTGTCCTTTCCCGTAGCTTCGTAATACGCAACAGCAGCCTCGGTCATGTGTCCGGCGCAGTACAGTTCGTGGCAGTCGCAAAGGTTTGTGAATTTTTTATCGGGTTCGCGGAGCTGAAAATACGTGTCGAGGTAGCCGTCCTCGTCCTGCGCCGCCTCTATGATATCGATGAGCCCGTCGACCGTTTTTTCAAGCTCGGGGTCTGGGAAAACGGTCAGGCTGTACGCGGCGGCTTCGATCCACTTTGCGGCGTCGCTGTCCTGGAAAACGTATCCGCGGAACTCACCCTCCTCCAATCCGGCGGCGATTCTGAGATTTTTCACGGCGTGGCTGGGCTCGGTATTCGGAACCTCATCGCACAGAGCCTTCCACTGATACGGAATAATTTCGTTTACTGCAATATCGGTGTACTTTCCCCAGAATCTGTCGCTGATTTTAACGCTTCTGAGAGGCGTGAAATTGCTTTCGATAAGTTTCATATTTTTATCTCCGGAATAAAATTATTTTGTAACAATATTATAGCACAATATCGCGTTGTTTCCAATATTTTTGATGACTTTTATCAATTTTATCAAAAATTATCCGGCTGTTTTATTGACATTCCCGAATTTTGCTATTATAATAATTCCAAAAAAATGCAATACCGGGGTGAATAATATGCACAACAGCTTTACTTTTGACAAGGAGATGAGCAGAGAGGTTCTGAACAGCTATCTCTCACACGCCGTCACGCACATCGGGCTGGGATACGACAACGACCTGTATTCCGACACTTTTGAAGACGACATACGGATGCTGAAAAACGAAGGCGCGAAATTCATCGGCCGTGCGGCTTATGTGTGGGCAAACAGCGTACCCGACGATGAGGGCTTTGCGTTCGCGAAAAAGAGATTTGAATACGCCCATTCCGCCGACCCCGAATTCATCTTTCAGGCGTGCGTGTTCGAGTGCATTTACAAGCCGTTCGTCGACTCGACACCTGTTCCGCCGAGGGTGTTTGAAGCGTTCGGACTCGAGCCGGAAAAGCGCAATTTCAGCTATGACGCGATGAGATTCACGGACGAAGGAGACCGGCGGTGGGGCTGGCAGGACACCTCGACCCCGGACATCACGACAGCTGAGGCGCAGATGTGGTTTTACTACCGCGCAACGTCGTACATAGACTGCGGATGTGAAGCGATACACCTCGGTCAGGTCTGCCTGATCGGTCGGAGGGATAAGGACTTTGCGTGCTTCAGACGGGTCATTAATATGATACGCGAATACGCAGCATCTCACGCGAGAAGGCACTTTGTTTTAATCGACGCGCACACACTCGGCTCACTCAGACAGGACGAGGAGATGTTCGACTACAACGCATTTCCGATACGGCTGAAGGAAATCCCCGACAGGCCTATGGAATGTGTGTGCGAGGAGGGCTATCTCGACTCGATGTTCAACGAAAAAGACGGACTGTGCCGGCCGTTCATCGTGGAGTTCGACAATTTCGGCGTGTCAGACCACCCGGGCAAACCCGATATAAACTCGCACTACGCATGGGGCTACGACGAAATCACGTGGTTCTCGCGCCTCGACAAGGATTACCGGAAGCATTTTCTGCGCTACATATGGAACTGGGTGAACGAGAGATATCCCGAGGGATGGGTTCAGATGCCCTCAAGAAGGTGTCTCGCCGGCGGAGTCAGGTACAACTACAGCGCAAACACCCCCTCTGACGCGATTCCCTACGGCTGGGGCGACGAGGAGACGATAAAGGAAATCTTCGCCGGACAATAATGGCAAATCAAATGGAAAAACGGCTTTCACTGCATAAAATTATTATTTCACTTATCGCTTCTGTGCTTTTGTGGGCTGTCGTGACAGACGCTTGGGGATATTCACAACATTTATTTTATTTCAGCTTCGGAAATTACATATATGCGTATCTAAGCCGATTGATATGGGTTTTGCCGACAGCACTGCTGATTTTCAGATACAGCAATTCCCTGTATTTCAACAGCAGACAGCTTTTTTCACGTCCATGTTTTGACAAGCCGCTGGCAATCGTGCTTGCAGCATCGCTGACATATGTAGTCGCTGAAATGCTGGTTATTCATGGAGGATTCTGGTTCAACAAAGAAGTGAATCTTCCATTAGAACTGATAAAGTTCGCCATGGTCGGCTTCGTCGAGGAAACTGTTTTTAGAGGATGGGGATATAATGCGTTGGAAAAAGTCTCTTCTGACAGAAAAGCAGTCATTATATCAACCGCATTTTTTATCCTTCTGCACTGGCCCGCTTACTTTATCAGACTTTACAGGTTCGGGACATTTGACTTATTGGGCGCAGTAACACAGAGCTTTTCAGCGTTAATCTTGGGCGTAGTATTCTGTCTGCTCTTGAAAAAAGGAAAGAGCTTGTGGAATCCCATAATTGCTCACGCTTTTTACGATATAATATTTGTCATGTTTGTCGGATGAAACTAAATAATCCACTGTATAACCGCGATTGTACAGTGGATTATTTTTCGTATTTTTTAAATTTACGTTCTTTTGACTGTTTTTATTATTGAAATGACCGGAAAAATATGATATACTTTATTTAATGATAAAACCATACGGAAGACGAGCGAAATTTATAAAAAATATGGATAAAATAATCATTAAAAAACGTTCAAGTCAGTAAGTTCAGACATCGACAGCACGGCAACCGACAGATACGGCGAAAAACGCAGTAAAAGTACGTTCAAAAATCGCATTCGTGGGCAAAAAGCTCGATGTGCCGATGATGCTTATCGGTGTTTTCGGCGGCGTTTACTCCACGGAGCTCTGTGCCTTGTCACGGCTTTCGTTGATTTCGCGTACCTGCTCTTCGCAAGCCCGATTCAGTACATTGCGCGTCTGCTCGGTGACTCAAAACGCTCCCTTTTCAATAAAGAATCATTCGACAAAAGTGAACACCCTCAAGCTCAGACTTCCGCGCGGCGACACGGTGTCACTTCATCTTCAGCTCGACAGCCCCGCGAAATACGAAAAGGACGACGTGGTATATAAGCTGTCCGCGTTCATGTACCCCGTTCAGTGCAGCTGGGACGAGGACGGCGAAATCTTCTGCCCGAACTGCGGCGCCTCGTCCGACAGGAAACACAAAAAATGCCCGCGATGCAGAACCACCCTCGTGCCGAAAGAAAAATGGTAAAACAGAAAAAAGCGCCTGAGTAAAATTTTTCAGGTGCTTTCTGTTTTGTTTGGGAGAGGGAACTCACGCTGTTTTTTTGCGGTCCGTTAAAAAGAGAGTGAGTGAGGTCAGTGCAATTACCGCCGAAGAAAAAATATCCCAGAAACCGAATACCTCTCCGCCGATAAGAGGCACAAGGCTGACGTTTATCAGAACGAGCGCGGGAATTGTGGCAAGGAGAGAGACGGAAGCAGCAATGAGCTTTCTTCTGGCGAAAATCCGGTGTATAACGAAAACCAGCCACAGAAGCGCGATGCTTATGACCGACATCCTGACGCCGATTTTCATGAACAGCTCTCCCGCACCAATCAGCTTCGAGAGCGCAAAAAGATACGGAATCAACGCCGCGCTCAACGCAGTCAGCGATAACACAACGCCCCGCCTGCCCGACTTTATCGCGGGAAAGAACACGATCCACGCAAAAACGCACGAGACAAGCGGAATCGGCGACCACGTGAGTTCTCCCGATATCGCATTGTCACAAATCAGGCATACCGCACCTCCGAGAAGCAGAGCCAGCGAGAACGAAAGTGCGAAAACAGTGCGGATTTTATTGGATTTTTCCATATTTCACCTTTCATAATGTCAGTTCTGCATCAGAATCTGCTCGCCGCGCACGAGGGGATAGCGCTTGATTTCGCCTCCGTCAAGGTTTTCGCGGTGCATATCGACCCCGGTGATTCGATGGTTGTCGTATGTCGTGTAGTAGTAAATTCCGCGGTCGGCGTTGCAGCAGCTTGTGTAAAGCGTGATTTCGTATTTGCCCTTTTCGACCTCGCAGCATCCCCTCTGCTGATCAACCGAGCCGAGGATGTGGAAGAACTGGCTGACGCTTTCCTCCTCACCCGCGCCGGATATCGAATTCATCTTAGTGTAGGCGACCCGGACAAAGCGCGACTGCGACGACAGGTCCCCCGGCAGACCGAGCGCACCCATTCCGCGGCTGTAGCAGCTCAGGCTGAGTCCGTCGGCGAAGGTGTTTTCCGGCTGTCTCGGGGAGAGGTGCATATAGTTGTTGAGGTTGAACATCTGAAGCGGGAACGGCGGGTTGTTCGTCAGCACACCGACGGGGTTGTCGTAAACAAAAATGCCGTCCTTCACCGATTCAAGCGTTACCGAGCCGGTTTTGTCCGAAATCATCCAGTGCAGCTGGGCGATCGGGAGCTTATCGCTGAACTGGGTATTTGTAATGTTGAGTTTTTTCAGTTTTTCCCGCGCTTCGTCAAGGCTTGCACAGCTTCCGAGCAGCCACGGAATCAGCTCGAACTGCGCGATATTGTCCATTCCGTCGGCAGCTTCGCGGTACACGGCGTTTCCGACAAAATTCAGCCCCGCGATGCACAGCCCCTTCTCGTTTACTGCATCGTAAAAAAGCGGATAGTCTCCGACAACGTGAGCCATGCCGATTACAGCGTAGCGCATTGTCATTTCATCCCCGTTTTTCAGCCCGACACGGCGCCCTCTCGGAGTCACGACAATCTCGTCCCCGTAGGAAAACTCGTAATCAAGCGTCCTTCCGAAATAAAAGCAGTCTGTTTTATAGCTTGCCGCAGTGCACATATTATTTCACTTCCTTATAATTATTGTTATTTGTTTTCGTCACCGACGCTGTTTTCAAGATAGCTTTTCGCGAATAAAAATACCGAAACTCCGACCGTTACCGCTACTGTCAGGGCAACGGAAAACGTGTCGGTCATGCGTTTTTTCTGCAGGCTTTCGGCGAGAGTGGAATACTTCTGCTCCACGCTTTTCGTCGGTTTAACGCTGGTTTTTATCGCGGTTCCGGATGTATATCTCGAATAGTTTCTGAAGATCCTCGAGCAGTCCCGGCAGGTCTTCAAATGGTTCTCGAGAGCCTTTCTGCTGTCCTCACTCGCCGCGCCGTCCTTGTATAAAGGTATCAGATCTATAGCCATATCACAAGAGATGTTCATTTTTTAACTCCTCCAATAACATTTTCTTTGCCCTGAAAAAAAGCACCTTCGCCGAGCTTTCGCTTATTTTGAGCGATTCCGCGATTTCCGAAAACGGCAGCTCAGCGTAAATCCGCAGAATAACGACGTCGCGGTATTTTTCCGGAATTTTTTCAATGATCCGGCGGACGGCAGACGACATTTCCTCTTTCTGAACGATTGTCTCGGGGTCGCTGTCTCCGTCGGCTATCATGTCCTCCCAGAGATCGGTGTTCATACAGTCGGCTTCCCTGCGGTTTTTTCTTATGTAGCCGAAAAAAGTGTATTTCGCAATCGACGCGAGCCATGTGAAAAGCTCACTGTCGCCGCGGAATTTATAAAAGGAACGGAAAGCCTGAAAAAAGGTCTCCTGGGTAAGCTCCTCCGCCAAGTCATCGTTGCCGCACATACGGTACAAAAAGGTATAAACACGCGGAAAATATTCTTCGTATATGGCTTCAAATGCAGCTTCATCAACCGCCAACGCTTCACCCCCCTTTTATTCTTACCTTATATATTTTACCCTATAAAAATTAAATTAGCAATATTAATCCATGAATTTTAACAAAATTATATTCATGGACAATTTTTTTGAATTTTAATGTAACCTAATCCGTTTCGGCAACACTTACTGTATAAAAGCAGAAAATTGTATCGTCAACTCTATAGTTCGGGAGAAAAATATGAAAAAATTCAAAAATCCCCTTCAGATGAAAGACGCACCCGACCCGTTTATGACATATGACAAAACAACGGGGTATTATTATTCGCTTTTTACCTGCGGAAATCGGCTTGAACTTTACCGCAGCCGTCACGCAGCTGACATACTCAGAGACAGCGATTCCCTTGTTGTATTCCGCGCGGACGGAAAAAACGGCATCTACGGATGTGTATGGGCTCCCGAAATGCACATGGGAACGAACGGAAAATGGTACATCTACACAAGCGGAACATATCAGCCCGAGGGCGGTGAAAAACGGCTGTTTGTAATGGAGTCGCTCAGCTCCGACCCGTTCGACGGATTTATTTTCAAGGGCAAGCTCGACGAGGATATGTTCGCAATCGACCCGACCGTCTACACCGACAGAAACGGAAAGCAGTACATCTGTTATTCGCGCTCGGTATCCGGCATCGGACAGCTTCTTGAAATCAGTGAGCTTGAGAATCCCTACACACTCGGTGAAAAACGCGCGGTCGTCGCCAGAGCCGAATACGACTGGGAGACGGTTCCCCCGTATACCGGAAGCGGCACGATAAACGAGGGCGCGTTCTTCCTTGAAAACAACGGCAGGCTGTTCATCATTTATTCCGGAAACGGATGCTGGTCAGACGACTACTGCCTCGGTGTTCTCGAATATAAGGGCGGCGATATGTGTTCCTCAGAGTCATGGGTCAAGCACGAAAAACCGGTTTTTGTCCGCGGAAACGGCACATTCGGCCCGGGTCACGCCTCGTTTTTCCGCTCTCCCGACGACAGAGAGGTCTGGTGTGCATATCACGTGATGCTTGAGCACAACGAAACTGTGACATACGCGCCGAGATACTTCTGCATACAGAAAATCAGCTTTGACGAAACAGGATATCCCGTCATGGGACAGCCCGTCGGAACAGACGCGGAGCTTGAATCCCCATCCGGCGAAATACCGTCCTGACTGAATTAATTTTACCAAAGGAGATACATTATGAGCTTTCGTATATCCGGAACAGGTATGTATGTTCCTGAAAATATAGTGACGAACGACGACCTCTCTAAAATTGTAGAAACAAACGACGAATGGATCCGCACCCGGGTCGGAATCGAGAGAAGGCGCGTCGCAACAACGGAAACCGCAGCCGACATGGCATATGAAGCCGCCAAAGCAGCACTTGAAAACAGCGGATGCAGCGCGGAGGAGCTGGATTTGATCCTTGTCTCCACAATCAGCGGAGAATTTGCCTCCCCCTCAGTATCCTGCCTTGTTCAGAAAATGCTCGGCGTACACTGCATGGCGTTTGATATTCCCGCAGCCTGCTCAGGTTTTCTGTTCGTGCTTGAGACAGCCGCCGGTTTCTTCGCTCGGGGGGCTAAAAAAGTGCTTGTCATCGGTGCGGAGAGAATGAGCCGTCTGGTGGACTGGAGTGACCGTTCCACCTGCGTAATATTCGGCGACGGTGCGGGTGCTGCGGTACTTGAGGCGGGTGAGAACTACATCAGCTCTGTTTTCAATGTGCAGGGCAACGACGAGGTCATCAGAATCCCGAACTACATCGGAAAGTCCCCGTTCTACAAAAACGCACAGGAAGAGCCTTACGTACACATGAACGGTCAGGAAACCTTCAAGTACGCCGTCAGCAACATGACAGCCGACATCAAAAAGGTTCTTGAAAAGGCAGGATACGGCATAGACGACGTGAAATACGTTGTTCCGCATCAGGCAAACCTGAGAATAATCGACGCCGCGTCAAGAAGAAGCGGAATCCCGCTCGACAAATTCTACGTAAACATCCAGGAATACGGCAACACCTCAAGCGCAAGTATTCCGATAGCCCTCGACGAGATGAACCGCAGCGGTCTGCTCAAGAGAGGCGATTTACTTCTGTTCACAGCATTCGGAAGCGGTCTGGCAAGTGCAGCCTGCCTCATCCGCTGGTAATGTTCTGATAAAAATAAAAAACAAAAATCAAATTTTAAAAAAAGAAAGTGAGAAAATACCATGATATTCGAAAAAATTGCTGAACTCATCGCCGAAAAGATCGACTGCCCCGTTGAAGACATCACAAACGAAACAAAATTTTCCGACCTCGGAATCGACTCTCTCGACCTCGCTGAACTCACAATGAACCTTGAGGACGAGTACAACATCACCCTCGAAATGTCCAACGATATCGCTACAGTTGCAGACCTTGTTGCAAAAATCGAAGCTCTCACCGGAGAAAAAGATGCTTAACACAAGAATAACTTCTCTCCTCGGCATAACCTACCCTGTTTTTCAGGGGGGTATGGCGTGGATAGCGGAGGCAAATCTTGCGGCGGCTGTGTCAAACGCGGGCGGACTCGGAATTATTTCCGCAATGAACGCAAACGGTGACTACATCCGCGAACAGATACGCCTCGCAAAGACACTGACCGACAAACCGTTCGGCGTGAACATAATGCTCGCAAGCCCCTACGCCGACGACGCCGCCAGAATCGTAGTCGAGGAAGGCGTTAAAGTCGTCACAACCGGTGCGGGCAGCCCGACAAAATACATGAAGGACTGGATTGAAGCCGACATCAAGGTCATTCCCGTCGTTCCCTCTGTCGCAATGGCAAAGCGCGCCCAGTCATTCGGAGCGTCTGCCGTCATCGCGGAGGGTCAGGAATCCGGCGGACACATCGGAGAGCTCACCACAATGGCTCTTGTCCCGCAGGTAGCCGACGCGGTCACAATTCCCGTAATCGCTGCGGGCGGTATAGGAGACGGTCGAGGTATGGCGGCTTCATTCATGCTCGGCGCGGAGGGTGTTCAGATGGGCACACGTTTCCTCCTCGCCAAAGAGTGCAGAGTTCACGAGAACTACAAAAAGCTCGTGCTCGCCGCAACCGACACCTCAACCATCACAACCGGACGCAGATTCGGCGGAAACACCTGCCGTCAGCTCAAGAACAAATTCAGCCGCAACTTCTCGACATTTGAATTTTCCCCTGAAGCTACAGCCGAATCGGTGGCGGAGCTCGGCGTCGGTGCGCTGAGAAAAGCCGCTGTTGAGGGCGACAAAGAAGGCGGATGCTTCCTCGCGGGACAGATTTCCGGTATGCTCAACCGCGAACAGACCGCTGAGGAAATTGTCACCGAAATCTGCGCAGAAACCGAGAAACTCTTGAAAGGAGCTTCGAAATGGACAGAACAGCAATAATTTTCCCCGGTCAGGGCGCTCAGTACCCCGGAATGGGCGAAAAGCTCTATAACGCTTACCCAGAAATCCGCGCTCTGTACGAGGATGCCGAGAAAATTTTCCCCGGAATCACGGAGATATGCTTCCACGGCACTCCCGACGACTTGAAGAAAACCGAAAACACCCAGCCCGCGCTCTATCTTGCAGAGCTCTCCGCGGCTTTGATTTTAAAAAAATCCGGCGTTGAAGCGTCCGCGCTCGCAGGCTTTTCACTCGGAGAAATTCCCGCGCTCGCTGTCGGAGGAGCTTTTGACTATGTCGAGGGCTTCCGCATCGTCTGCAAGCGCGGTGAACTGATGAGCGCCGACCCCGGTGTTCAGACAGCTATGGCAGCGGTTCTCAAGCTCGACAGTGAAACAGTTGAGAAAATCTGCGCATCCCACGAAAACCTCTACCCCGTAAACTACAACTGCCCCGGTCAGATTACGGTTTCCGGCACAAAAGAGGCTCTTGACGCGGCTAAAAAGGACTTCACCGAGGCGGGCGGACGTGTTGTTCCCCTCGCAGTCAGCGGAGCGTTCCACTCCCCCTTCATGGACGGCGCATCGGCAGCTTTCGGCGAATTCTTAAAAAACTGCAAAATCACCTCTCCCGCAACCCCCGTGTATGCAAACCGCACCGCCTCGCCTTACACAAATGTAGTTGAAACCATGCAGGCGCAGATAAATCACCCCGTTCTGTGGGAAAAGACCGTCCGCGAGATGTATGAAAGCGGAATCCGCACATTCATCGAGGTCGGACCGGGTCAGACACTCAGCAAATTCGTTCAGAAAACTGTGCCGGACGCAAAGACATACCACGCTGAGACTCCCGAAGAAATCGACGCGATTGTTCAGGAGGTCAGGTAAATGCTCAAAGGTAAAACAGCTGTCGTAACCGGCGGCTCACGCGGAATCGGACGCGCAGTCTGCCTGAAGCTCGCGGAAAACGGAGCCGACATCGCTCTCATCTACGCCAGCAGCAGTCAGAGTGCGGACGAAGTCGTAAACGAACTCACTTCCCTCGGTGTTCACGCACAGGCATACTGCTGCCACGTGCAGAGCTACGAGGAGACATCGGAAACCGTCGCACAGATAGTAAAGGATTTCGGCCACATCGACATTCTTGTGAACAACGCCGGAATCACACGCGACAAGCTCATGCTTTCAATGAAGGAAAGCGATTTCGACGACGTGATCGACGTCAACCTCAAGGGTGTGTACAACATGATGCGGCACATCTACCCTCTGCTTGCAAAACAGAAAAGCGGAAAAATTATCAACATCAGCTCCGTTTCCGGACTCATCGGCAACGCGGGTCAGACAAACTACTCCGCCTCCAAAGCCGGAATCATCGGTCTGACAAAATCCGCCGCACGTGAGCTCGCAGGACGCGGAATCTGCTGCAACGCCATTGCCCCCGGATTTATAGAAACCGACATGACAGTAAAATTTGTTGACGACAAAGCCGTGCTCGACAAAATTCCCATGAAAAGAATGGGCAAGGCGGATGAAGTCGCAAATCTCGCGCTTTTCCTCGCCTCCGGTATGTCAGACTACATCACCGGTGAGGTAATACGCTGCGACGGCGGAATGGCTATGTAACATTCGTTTGTGGAAACACTGAATGTATAATTCGAGAAAGGAATTGATTTAATATATATGAGACGTGTTGTTGTAACCGGAATGGGCTGCTTATCCCCCGTCGGAAACAATGTTGAAGCTTACCGTGAAGCCATTTTCAGCGGAAAAAACGGTATCGACGAAATAACATACTTCGATACAACCGACTTCAAATTCAAGCTCGCGGCACAGCTCAAGGATTACGACCCCCTTGTGAGACTCGACAAGACTACGGTCAGAAAAACCGACCCGTATGTTCAGTACGCGCTTTATGCCGCCGCAGAAGCTGTTGAGCAGAGCGGTATTATAGGCACACTCTCACCGGAGGAACTCGGCGTGTATGTCGGCTCCGGAATCGGCGGATTTTTCACTTTCACCTCTGAACACGCTGCTCTCCTCGCCGGCGGTCCGAGAAAAGTGTCCCCCACGTTCATTCCCAAGATGATCGGAAACATCGGCGCCGGAAATGTCGCAATCAGATATGAGGCCAAAGGCCCGTGCATCGCTCACACAACCGCCTGTGCAACCTCCGGCACTTCAATCGGAGAGGCTTACCGCACAATACAGTTCGGCTCGGCTACGGCTATGATCTGCGGCGGAAGCGAAGCCTGCATCCACCCCCTCGCTGTAGCGGGCTTCGGAAACTGCACCGCACTCTCAGCCGCAACCGACAAAAACGCAGCTTCCCTCCCCTTCGACAGCCGCAGAGCTGGTTTTATCATGGGTGAAGGCGCGGCAATACTCGTGCTTGAGGAATACGAACACGCTTTAAACCGCGGCGCGAATATTTTAGCCGAAATAGTTGGCTACGGAACAACCTGCGACGCTCACCACGTCACCGCTCCTGACCCGACGGGAGAACAGGTTGCTCGCGCTATCCGTCTGGCAATCCCCGAAAATGCTCCCTCGGCGGACAAAATCTACTACAACGCACACGGAACCGGAACTCAGCTCAACGACGCGACCGAAACAGCTGCGCTCAAGCTGGCATTCGGCGACGACGCATACAAGCTCCACATAAGCTCAACCAAATCCATGACGGGACATATGCTCGGCGCGGCAGGTGCTATCGAGGCGATTTCGGCAATTCTCGCAATCCGCGAAGGCAAAGTCCCCCCGACAATCAACCTGAACGAGCGCGACGAAAAGTGCGACCTCGACTGCACACCCAACACTGCCGTTGACGCAGACATTCAGCTCGCTCTGTCCGGCTCACTCGGCTTCGGAGGACACAACGTCTGCCTCGCTTTTGCCCCCTTCAAGGGATAAAAACCGATTTCAATCAAAGGAACGGTCAGAAATATGACACATGAAGAAATAAAAACCCGCCTTCCGCACCGCGACGCCATGCTCCTCATCGGAGAAGTGGATTTAAAGGACGGAGATCCGAACTGCGCGGTCGGCAAGACATACATCCGCGGAGATGAGTGGTTCTTGCAGGGCCATTTCCCGGGTAATCCCATCGTTCCCGGCGTGATCCTCTGCGAAATCATGGCTCAGTCGGTTTGCGCTCTCATCTCCTGCTCCGACGCTCTGCCCCTGTTCTCCGGCATGAAGAATGTAAAATGGAAAAAATCGGTAAAGCCGGGAGATACCTTCGTAACCGAATGCACTATCGTCCGCAAAATGGGCAATTTCTGCTTCGTAAAGGGATGCGGATATGTAGGTGACGAGGTCGCAGTCGAAGCGGAATTTTCGTTTGCGCTTGTACCGGCTTCAGAGTCGGACGCGGCAAAGGAGGGCTAAATGTTCGATTTAATCAAAGACAAATTCAAACAGGCAATCACCCCGAAGGCCGTGCCGATCATGGTGAAATGCTCCTCCTGCGGTACCGAAACCACGGACATCGAGCTGAAACAGAACTACATGATCTGCCCGTCCTGCGGTAAATATATGAGAATCGGCGCGCGCGACAGAATCGAGATGATAACGGACGAGGGTTCGTTCAGCGAGCTTTTTGCCGAATATGAGAGCACTGACTTCATGAACTTCCCCGGATACCAGGAAAAGCTCACAAAGGCTCTAAGCTCAACCGGCGAAAAAGAAGCCGTTGTATGCGGAACAGCTAAAATCGGCGGCGTAAAATGCGCGATATTCGTAATGGATCCCCGCTTCATCATGGCGAGCATGGGCTCAGTCGTCGGCGAAAAAATCACGCTCACATTTGAAAAGGCGATCGAGGAAGGAATCCCCGTCGTCGGCTTCACGGCATCGGGCGGCGCGAGAATGCAGGAGGGAATTATCTCCCTTATGCAGATGGCAAAGGTCAGCGGCGCGGTAAGCAAACTCAGTGACGCGGGTCAGGCGTATATAACCGTACTTACAGACCCCACAACCGGAGGTGTTACCGCAAGTTTTGCGATGCAGGGGGATATACTCATCGCCGAACCCAAGGCTCTTATCGGCTTTGCAGGCCCCAGAGT
>JBJFHS010000034.1:0-5543 GCA_051893885.1 Eubacteriales bacterium | reverse complement strand
TGTTGTCCAGAAAGAGACCGCGCGGATTATCGGCGACCACAGCATCGAGCAAGAAAATCCGCACAGCGCCCAGTACACGCAGAACATCACCCCGACCGAATTCAGACCCATGAAAATATTCATAAGACCGGCGAAGAGAAGTCCTCCGCTGACCATTTTTGACGGGTGTATCCTGTCGCCGAGCCAGCCGTTTATGAACTGACCCGCCGCATAGCATATCAGAAAGCACGTCCCGACAATTCCGCCGAGAGACTGCGACAAAACGCCGTCGGCTGTCATTGAGGGTAGACATACCGAAAGATTTTTCCTGCCGATGTATATTGTGGTGTACGCCGCCATGCAGACGAGCACAAGACGCCACGACTTCTGTTCGTATTCGCTGAGTTGTTTCTTCATTCTGACTCTATCTTTAATCCGATGATGTGTAAATTATTTTTTTATTATTATAGTGTAAAAATCCTTTTTTAGCAAGATTTTTAACAATTTTTGTTCGGAAATATATTGCGGGATATAAACCTTGCCCGGGAGTATTGACAAAACCGCATTTATGTGTCATAATGTATATGAAAACGTAAAAACTAATGTTTTGTAAGCTGAAGCGGAATGCAGAAAACAAATGTTTGAAAATCGAAGGAGATCGTATATGTGCGGAAGATATCAGGCTTGGCTCGACGACGACATGGATGAGCTCATAAATATCGTTGAGCGCGAAAAAAAGGGCAGCAGGCAAAAGTATTTCAGACAGAACGAGGTCTATCCCGGAACTGAGATGCCTATAATTTACGGCTCGTATTCGACTGTCCGGGCGCACAGAGCGGTATGGGGCTTTCCAGTGGACAGGAAAAGCGATGATTTGCAGCCATTACGCCAGCGGGACAATGCGTTTCCTGAGCAGACCTCGATGTTCGGAACAGAGCTTGGGATGGATGAAAAAAGAGCCGTTAAAAATGTCAGATACCGCTCCGATATCGTAATCAACGCGAGGGCAGAGACAGCGGACAACAAACCTATGTTCAGATACGCTTTTGAAAACGGGCGTGCGCTTGTTCTCGCATCGGGGTATTACGAGTGGTCAGACGGCGTGAAATACCGCTTTACCGATAACAGTGCAGGGGAGCGGAGAGCTTTTCTGATGGCGGCGCTGGAAAAAACCGTGGACGACGAGAGAAGATACGTTATTCTGACAACGGAAGCACTCGGAACTCCCGCTGAGATACACGACCGTATGCCGGTTTTTATCGGTCGCGAGGAAATGCGTGACTGGCTGTACGACGATGACTGTGCGAGAAAAATGCTGCAGAGGCACTTACCTTGCCGGATGAGCGTCGAGAGGGTCTGATATTTCACTCAGGTGATTGAAATTCCGCCGGATACCTGCTATAATATATGAAAAAATAACGTGAGTCCGATGGGGGAAACGTTAAAAGCCGCACATCGGACCCGCACCGAAATCAGAAACGGAGCTTATACAAAAATGGAAAAAATTGCAAGCTTTACCGTGGATCACACGCTTCTTGAACCCGGGATTTACGTGTCCCGCCGCGACGGTGATATCACCACATACGACCTTCGCACACGCAAGCCCAACGCCGGAGATTATATGGACAACGTCACCATGCACACGACAGAGCATATGTTTGCCACATTTATCAGAAATTCAGATATAAAGGACTCGGTGATATACTTCGGGCCGATGGGGTGTAGAACCGGTTTTTACCTCCTTGTGCGCGGTGACGACGACCAAAAGGTTCTCGAAACCGTCAAGGATGTGCTTCGCCGCATAACGGAGTACGAGGGAGAGGTCTTCGGCGCGTCGGAGGTCGAATGCGGAAACTACCGCGAGCTCGAGCTTGAAAAGGCAAAGACGGAGTGCGCGCGCTATCTTGCCGTCCTCGAGGGAAAGGTCAACGACTTCAGGTACAGAACCGCCGGGTAATTTTTATACAGTATTAAAAAATAAAAAAATCCGTCGGGATGCAGTCGGGCGCACCACATTCCGGACGGAATTTTTTTGTTTATATTTATTTATATTTATTGATAGATCCTGTATCCGGCGTCTTTCAGTATTCCGCAGCCGCTGCCGGACTCGAAGGAGAGTTTTTCTCTGTTTTCCGCGTCCTCTGCTATTTTGTCAAAATCGTAGCTGAAAAGCACCGTATCCGGGTATTCGGTAAGGAATTCTTCCTTAAGGAATTTTTCTTTAACGGAGTCGTAAATTTCCCTGAGCTCGTCGGCTGTGAAACCAAACGCGCCCGATATATCGGAAATCGACCAGTCTGACATATAATTTATCCCGCAGTTTTCGAGCCACGAGGTGTAGTTTGTCACGCCGGCTTTGGATATCAGCGCGGTTTTGAATTTGTACTCAAAATAATTGCACACAGCCTTTTCGCTCTCTCCGCCATTCAGGTAATACTCCTCAATTTCGTCGAACCTGCCCTCGGTGAACAGCTCAGCGTCGGGATAATCGCAGTAGTACGCTGTGTCTCCGAGGAGGAGTGAGACAAATTCGTCCGAAAAATCGCTGTCCGTCCCGGAGAAATGTTCATAGAACGAGGCAATATTGACGCCGCACTTGTCCTCGGCTGACACTTCATGCGCCCACTCGTTGAATTCGTCCTCTCCGACGAGATTTATCATGGCTTTCGGAATGTCATGGTAGGAATTTCGGAACGCCGAGGAATGCGCGCAGTCGTTTTCCGGTGTATATTTGTATAATCCATACACGGTGTCGTATAATGAACTTCCGCTCATGGAGAACATTATTTTGTTGTCTGACACCGCGCCTTCCTTGTCAGAATAGCTTCCGTCGGAATCGGCTTCAATTTTGCATTCGTCCGGCATCGCATCCGCGGCACAGCTGTCATCTTCGGGCACATCGCTGTATTCGCCGAAGTCGCTTTCATCCGCGCTGTTATCTTCGGAAATCGCTCCGTCATCGGCCACGGAGGACAGCATGAACGGCGCGGATTTCTTCATTATATCGCTATTGTTGTCGTATAAGCCGTTGTATGACGCAGGCTCGTCGTCCGCTGTGGGCTGGATTGATTCGGACTTGCCCATATACGACGGGAGAACTCTGATTCCCACAAGGGATACGATCACGAGACACGCGGCGAGACCTCCGTATCTGAGCAGGCGGCCGTTTATTCTGCGGTGTTTTTTCGGCTTGGCTCCGACGATTGCACAGCAGAGCTCATCCGACGGCATCTGTTCGATTATTTCGCCGCCTGAATTTCTGATCTGAGCCATAACCGAGTCTTTTATGCTGCTTTTTGGAGAGGGATACGCGGCTTTTATAAGCTCAAGGTATTCTTTCAGCTCACTTTCGGTCAGGTCGTCCGGTGATGGTTCGCAGTTTTCACGCGTGGAGGCAGTGCCGGGGTTTTCCGGGTTTTCATTCGTTAAGTGTTTGCTCATAGTACAAAAGCACCTCATTCCAGTTGATTTCTGTTACCTGAATGTTAATTTCGCTTCAAAACGAAATCATCGGTGCAAAAAATTCCTTTTTATAAATGTTGAGAAATTTTAATCAAATTTTAATCTTTCGTTTCTCAGTTTTTAATGTTTCCTATTAGACGCCGATTATTTAAATAAAGTTCCCGTTTTTTAAAATTGTTTTTAAATTTGCTCTGCCGCGGTTGAGCCTTGACTTGACGGTGCCCAGCTCGAGTCCCAGCGTATCCGCGATGGTTTTGTACGGCAGCTCGTGGATATCGCGCATCACAACCACTGCTCTTTGCTCCTCCGGCAGCATTTCAATTGCGCGTCTCACACATAGGATGAGCTCTTTTTTCTCGAGTGAGTCCTCCGGCACGGTATCTCCCGAGGTCACGGGGACATCCCATTCCTTTTCGTCGTCATCGTCTTCGGCGGAGGTGAGGGAAATTGTCTTATGCCGGCTGAGGTGTCTCAGGTAGTCGCGCGCGGTATTTGCGGTTATTCTGAAAATCCACGTCGAGAAGGAGCAGTCTCCGCGGAACGTCGGAAGAGCTCTCCAGACCTTGATGAACGAGTTCTGCGCAATGTCGTCGGCGGCGTCGGGCGGCTGGCTTGCGGCTGAGAGGAATCGGACGGAGGTATTGTAGACGAATTTTTCAAAAATCTCTACAAGAGACGAAAACGCCTCCTCATCCCCCTCCTGAGCCTGCCTGACGAGCCTGTCAACGTCGACTGAATCGGGGATATCCTCGTCAGGACGCTTTTTTTCTTCACTCTCAGGCGGAGAAACGTTTATATTGAAAAGCATTTATAAAAAATCCTATCAGAATTATAATTTATTTTATTTTATCAGGTTAATTATAGCACGAATAATTTTTCAAGTCAACGGGATGGAGTACATTTTTAATTACAGATAGTTTTGCCCCTTACAGCAGCGATATAAAATTTTTGAGGACATTGGCCTTTTATTCCTTATTCCACACAAAAATAAGGTGAAAAAGTGAATTTTTCGTAAACCTTCATTTTTTTGTAGATATTTGGTTAAAAAAGTGGTATAATAAAATCTGTGCGAGGACTTTATCTGCGCTGCTTTTTTTCATGCGTATGATTTACTGCTCCGGCGCACGGCGTAAATTTTGTCAGCAAAAAAATAATATATATTTACAATTGCGGAGGTACATCCAAATATGTCCAAAAAGTATGTCTACCTGTTCTCCGAAGGCAACGCTGATATGCGTGAGCTCCTCGGCGGCAAGGGCGCTAACCTCGCTGAAATGACACATATCGGTCTTCCCGTTCCTCAGGGCTTCACCATCACAACCGAAGCCTGCACACAGTATTATGAAGACGGCAGAAAAATCAACGACGAAATCATGGCTCAGATCATGGAATACGTCGCTAAGATGGAAGAAATCAACGGTAAGAAGTTCGGCGACCTCAAGAATCCTCTCCTTGTTTCCGTCCGCTCCGGCGCGAGAGCTTCCATGCCCGGTATGATGGACACTATCCTCAACCTCGGTCTCAACGATGAAGTTGTTGAAGCTATGATCGCAGGTAACGACGACCCCAAATTCAAGAGATTCGTATACGACTCCTACAGAAGATTTATCCAGATGTTCTCCGACGTTGTTATGGAAGTCGGCAAGAAGTATTTCGAGCAGCTCATCGACGAAATGAAGGAAAAGAAAGGCGTTAAGTACGACGTCGACCTCACCGCCGATGACCTCAAGGAACTCGCACAGCAGTTCAAGGCTGAATACAAGGCAAAGATCGGCGAAGAATTCCCCTCCGATCCTAAGGTACAGCTTTACGAAGCAATCCGCGCCGTATTCCGTTCATGGGACAACCCCAGAGCAAACGTTTACCGCCGCGACAACGATATTCCTTATTCATGGGGTACAGCAGTTAACGTAATGCCTATGGTATTCGGTAACTTAAACGACCAGTCCGGTACAGGCGTTGCATTTACACGTGACCCTGCAACAGGCGAAAAGAAGCTCATGGGCGAATTCCTCGTAAACGCACAGGGCGAAGACGTTGTTGCCGGCGTTCGTACTCCTATGCCTATTGCTCAGATGGAAGAGCTCTTCCCCGACGCTTAT
>JBJFHS010000033.1:0-5557 GCA_051893885.1 Eubacteriales bacterium | reverse complement strand
TAACCGACGAAATCTATAAAGAGGTTGCCTGAGTAGTCGGTTATAGGGGATACGTCCTCGAGAACTTCCATAAGTCCTTTTTCGAGGAACCAATTGAACGATTCCTTCTGTACTTCGATAAGGCTGGGCATTTCCAGCGGCTCATCGATTTTGGAGAAACTCATTCGTATGTTTTTTCCAACCTTTTGAGGTTTGACCATCGAGCTATCACTCCATTCTGTTAACTGTGCCATCTGCGGCATGATTTTTTTGGATTAGCTTTATTTATAAGGTATAAACTTAAAAATGCCGCAAAGGGCGAAGCTATATCAGTATACGATTGTACCACGAAAAACGAAAAGAGTCAAGGGAAATTTTGATTTGTCAAGAACTCAGGTGCAATATTTACATATCATTCGGAATAAATTTACAATAATTTTAAATGTAAATAATATGTAAATTTCGCGAAAAGTCGAAAAATAATTTTGTCGCGGCTATTGCTATCGGAGGCTGTTTGTGGTATAATTACCTCTGCACGTGCCTGTGAAAACTTTACTGAAGCTGTCGGGCACGTAAACGGGCAGTCCTCTGCGCGACTCAGCACGAATGCCTATGAATCAAGAAAGGAAGAGTAAAAATGAACAAGCTCGAAGTTTTTGCAAGTGAGCAGCTGAAGGAAACCGTACCGTCCTTCAACGTCGGTGACACCGTACGTGTACACAACCTTATCAAAGAAGGTACCCGCGAAAGAATCCAGATGTACGAAGGAACCGTTATCGCGCGTCACGGCGGCGGCATTTCCGAGACATTTACTGTTCGCCGCGTAGCTTATGGCTGCGGTGTTGAAAAGACTTTCCCCATTCATTCTCCCCATGTAGTCAAGGTTGACGTTATCCGTCAGGGTAAAGTCCGCCGTGCTAAGCTCTACTACATCAGAGAAAGAGTCGGCAAGGCTTCCAAGGTCAAGGAACTTATCTGACATACGCAAAAATGCGACTGCGGCGCGGCTGGTATATTCGGCTGCGCTGTTTTTCGTTTTCAGGGCCTTCTCCAAAAACCGAAAAATACAAAAAAGTCCGCGTTTGATATTGGACTGTGGCAGTTCAATCATTTGCGGACCTTTTTTATTTATATCTATATTAATAAGACTGATATTTTGTTATTCGGCCGTCAGAGCCTTGACCGTTCTTTCGATGCTGATGTTAACGAGCTTCTGCTTTGACTTGATGAGGGAGGCGATGTCCTTGTTGTTTGCGTCCGCAGCGTCCATTATAGCGTCGCCGAAGTTAGCGAAAGCGTAGATGTTCATCGGGTCGAACACGCGGTTGTTTATGATTATGTCAAGCATATCCGCGCTCTCTGCGTCACGTGAGTTCTTTGTCTTGAGCGAGGTTTCGATGTACTCGGGAATGAGGGTGTAGTGAGATGCAGCCGCCATTGCCTCGAGTATGATTCCGAGCTCCTCAAGTTCCTCGCCTGCGCAGGTGATCGGAATGGAGAGAAGGCCGGTTGTGTGCTGGGATACGAGGCTGTAGTAGTTGTCCTGAGCTTCCTCGTATTTCGGAATCGGGATGATACCGAAGTCAGCCTCGCCCGCTCTCATGTTGGTTACGTCGTCGAGACGCATCCAGAAGAACAGACCGTGTCCGGTTTCAAAAATCTGACGGTAGAGTATGTCGCTCTGATCCTTCCATGCGTGATGGTTGAAGTACCATATCTGGTTTACAATGTCGATTCCCTTTGTGACGGCGTCGATATCGCGCTCTGTGCCGAAGCTGAACACGAAGTCTCCGTCCTCGTTTTTGGTGACGAACTGTGAGCCGGAGCCGTGATAGAGCGAGTCGATTACGTCGCGTCCGCCGAGGAAGCCGTATACGTCGTCAGGGGTCATTGTGCCGTCGCCGTTTGTGTCGCTGTAGCATAATTCGGCGAGCTCGGCAAGCTTGTCATACGTCCATTTTCCTTCGCGGACAAGGGAGTAGATATCCTCGAGCTGGTTGTTCTGGGCGATGGTCTTGTTGAAAGCGATAGCAGCTGTCGCGTCCTTGTCGTTGACGTTGATTGAGGTTGAAACGAGGGGGAGAATTCCGGCGGTCGAGAGAGATTCAACGGAGTTCTGATCCCACCACGGCATATCGAGGTCGATGTTCGGAACGTCAAACAGGTTGTGGAAATACGACTTCTGAATGAGTGCGGGAGCGGAGCTGAGAACCTGATAAACCACATCATAGGTGTTGTCGCCGGATGTTACCTGCTGAGCTACTATTGTGGCTACATCGGCGATGGGCTCTATGTCGAGGGCGATTTTGACCTTGTATGACTCCTCAATTTTAACATTTCGGTTGTACACAACGTCGTTTATTGCTTCGCCGTTGATTCCCTCGGAGTAGATGTCGCGGCTGTAGCGGACGGTTTCCTCCCAGCCCGGGTTGTTCCAGTGCAGGAACTGGATGGTGTCTCCGCCGAAGTCAGCGCTTTCGGGGATATTCGGCTTGAGTCTGTCGTCCTCGGTTTCATTCGTGTTTTCGGATTCGTCTGAAACGGCGGAGGTTTCACTGTTATTCTTTGTTTCGGTTTCGCTGTTCGGTGTTCCCTCTGAGCATGAGGTGAGAAGGAGCAGCGAAACTAAAATCATGGATATAAATCTCTTTTTCATGTAACTTCTCCTGTTTATAATATATAACTGAAAATTCGCGCACGTATCAATATACCATCGTTTTGAAATTTAGTCAAGCATAAAAAAACAAAAAAATAATTATTTACACTTTGGGTCATAAAAGTCAATAAATGAGGTGATAATATATAAAAAACGCAAAAAATAACAGAACAGTTCGCCCTGAACCGCTCTGCTATTTTGAATTGATCCGATATTATTCGTCTGCTGAGGTCATTGCAGAGACTGTTTTGTCGATCATCTTTGAAACGACCTTTTCCTTTGACTTAATGAATGAAGCGATGTCGGTGTTGTTGTTCTTTCCGAGGTCCATGAAAGCGTCAGCGAATCCGCCGAAGTTGTAGATGAGCATCGGGTCGAACACGCGGTTGTTTATGATGATATCGAGCATATCCGCGCTCTCTGCATCACGTGAGTTCTTTGTCTTGAGGGAGGTCTCGATGTACTCGGGGATGAGCGTGTAGTGAGATTCGGCCGCCATAGCCTCGAGAATCATGCCGATTTCAGAGAGAGTTTCGCCGGACTGGGTGATCGGAATGGAGAGAAGGCCGGTCGTGTGCTGGGATACCATGCCGTAGTAGTTTTCCTGTGATTCCTCGTATTTGGGAGTCGGGATGATACCGAAGTCTGCCTCGCCGTTTCTCATGTTCGTGACCTCGTCAAGGCGCATCCAGAAGAACAGTCCGTGTCCGGTTTCAAACAGCTCGCGGTAGTGGATGTCGTCAATTCCTTCGAGCTGATGGTTCATGAACCAGGGCTGATTCATGATGTTTACAACCGCTACGGTGGCGTTTATGTCTCTTTCGGTTCCGAATGTGAGGGCGAAGGAGCCGCTGTCGTCATGTTCTACGAGCCTCGAGCCGCAGCCGTGCCAGAGCGCCATCATAACGTCGTTCTTTCCGAGGAAGCCGTATACATCATCGTCAGGCGTCATGACTCCGTCTCCGTTTGTATCGGTGTAGGTCGCGTCGGAAAGGGCGGAGAGCTTGTCGTAGGTCCACTTGCCCTCGCGGACAACAGTGTAAATGTCCTCAAGCTGGTTGTTCTGCGCAATTGTCTTGTTGAACGCGATTGCAGCGGTCGCATCCTTGTCGTTTACGTTTATAGAGGTCGCAACGCAGGGAAGATTGCCCATGCACTCGAGGGATTCGATTGAGTTCTGATCCCACCACGGTTTTGACAGATCCATGTTCTCTACGTTGTGGAGGTTGTGCAGGTACGCCTTCTGATAGAGCGAGGGAGCGTCGTACAGTCTCGGATATACAACATCGTATGTGGCATCGCCGCCGGTCACTGCCTGACTGATTATGCCCGGAATGTCACCGCAGGTCTTTAAGTCGAGGGCGATTTTTACTTTATATGCGTCCTCGATTTTCGCGTTTCTGTTGTAGACCGCGTCGTTGATTGCCTCGCCGGTGATTCCCTCAGAGTAAATATCGCGGCACTCGCGTACAGTTCCCGCCCAGCTTTCGATTTCCCAGAACAGAAACCGTATCTCATCTCCGCCGAAGTCAGCACTTGTGGGAATATCCGGTTTTATGCGCTCTTCCTCGGTTTCCGCAGCCGTTTCGTCACCGGAAGCAATCTCGCCGGCGTTTGTCTGTGTGGTTTCGTTTCCGTCTGAGTTGCCTTTGTCGGAGCACGAAGCCATAAGAGGAGATACCATCAGCAGCGAGAGGAGTATTGCCAGCAATTTCTGATGTTTTTTCATAGCACTTGCCTTTCTGAAATATAGCTGATTATCTGCTTTGTTGAAAATCTATAATGATTTTTTAGTATTATATCAGTTTTAAGATATTTTGTCAAGACCGGCGGCGGTTTATGCATGGAAATTAACGAATAATCACCAAACAAAAAAGAGAACCGGGGGGAGGCTCTCTTTTGATTTTGTTTAAAGTTCGGGTGTGAAAATCAGTTTTTTCTCCTGTAGCTCCGCCTCAGCTTTTTTTCTCTGACAGCGGCATTGATGAAGGCGTACAGGACTGACAGCACGATGACTGCGACCACGGTTCCGCGGAAAAAACGGCTTTCCGTGAACGCTTTGACTCGGTCGAGAAAATAAAGGAACTCGCTTCTCGTAATGCTTGATGTCGTTATAAGAGAGCAGCTTCCGAGAATTCTGTCTCCCCAGAGCACCGTTATCGTCCCCGCCTGCTGTCCGCTTTCAACCGGCGCGTCGAGCGAGTCCTCGTATGTGTTGTAGCTGTAGCGGATTTCCTTCTCAAAGTCGACATTTGTCGGGAGATATACGGTGATGTCCTCCGACGGCACAAGGGTCACGTAGTCGAGTGTGGAGGACAGCTTTACCGGGATTTCGCAGATCATTTTACCGCTCGAGAGAACCTTTGCGTATCCGTAGGCGAAGAAAGCCCAGTCGAACAGATTTATGGCGTTGACGTAGCTGTAGATCTCCCCGTCCTCCTCATCCGCTCCGAGAACCACTGCGAGATATGTCAGCGAATTTTCGGCGTCCTCAGCAATGGCTGCGATCGAATACCCGCCCTGTGAGGTTGCCCCCGCGTTGATTCCGAGCGCGCCGTTGTAGTAGTAATTGAGACTGTAGTAGTTGGAAATCATACAGTTGCGGTTGTAAATGTTCCGGTAATCGCTGAGGTTGGTCGCCTCCATCACATATTTGGGCGTCGAAGTGATGTCGATAAGCCCGGGGACTGAGTATGCGTATTTCGCAATCACGGCGGTGTCGCGGGCGGTTGTGATCATCGCGTCGCTGTGCATACCGGTCGGATTGGTGTAATAGGTGTCGTACGCCCCGAGTGAGGCTGCCTTGTCGTTCATCAGACTCACAAAGTTCTCGGTGCTTCCGGCTGCAGCGTGAGCCAGTATGATAGCCGCGTCGTTTGCGGAGTTTATCAGCATACAGGACAGCATCTGCCGCACTGTCAC
>JBJFHS010000032.1:0-5612 GCA_051893885.1 Eubacteriales bacterium | reverse complement strand
GGTATAATATTTTCAGTAAATATCTGTACGGGAGGAATATTAATGGACAGACTGAATATCGTATATTGGACAATTCTGATTATCGGCGGGTACATCCTCGGCTCCGTAATGTTCGCGCGGGAAATTCCGAAGCTCCTCGGCTACGGCGACATCACGCTGATATCGGACGACGGCAACCCGGGCGCTGCAAATGTTTTCAAGAACTGCGGTGTGCTGTGCGGCTCGCTGTGCCTGTTTTTTGATATGCTCAAAGGCTTTGCGCCGGTGTTTCTTGCTAATTTAATGTTCGGAATTTCGTCGGTACAGTTTGCGGCGGTCATGCTGATGCCTGTGCTCGGTCACGCCTGCCCCGTTTTCAACCACTTCAAGGGCGGAAAGTGCATCGCGACCGCATTCGGAGTACTTATCGGCTGTATTCCATCGTCATACATCGTATTTCTGCTGGCGGGGCTGTACATACTGTTTTCGGTTCTGATTAAAATAAACCCTCACAGAATGCGCAGTATAATCACGTTCATGCTGTTCGCTTTCATTTCGCTGCCGATTTTGCTTCTGCACCGCAAGGCTTCGGTCGCTCTCGGATGTATCGGCATATCGGTTGTCGCGATAATCAAGCATACAAAACACTTCGCGCAGGTCGGTTCGGCTGTCTCCGAGTCTGAAAACAATGAGGACGATGAAATCCGGGAAAATCACGCATAAATGAGCGGCAAATCAGAACGGGAATATAAAATGCAGGACACAATAATAGTCACGGGCGGTAAAAAGCCTCAGAACAGCGCACTTTTCAGAGTAGTTTCCGCCGGTGAATTCAATCCGGATGCTCTTGAGAGCGAAATAAAGTTCATCATAAAAATCGACGGAAACGCCTCTCTCGACGACTCGCAGCTGTCGGTTTTGAGGGAAAATGCAGCTGAAGGCACAATCACCGCCGGAATTTACGAAAAGAAGGGATTTTTTTCCGCTCCGCGCCGGATAATTTACTCTTTTGCAGGGGACATTGAGTCGGAGTGTGCGGGTGCGGTGATTTTTCCGGCGGATTCAGCTTCCCTGCGAAATAAGGCGGCGGAGTACGGCACAGTCAGGCTCATGTCACTTGCGAATGCGGAAAAGCTGAAGTTACAAAGCGCGGTCATGCCACTCTCCGGCATAAAAAAGCTGAGTTTGCGGACTATCCCGGAGTATTTTTCGGTTTTTCTCTCGTCGAAGATACTGAAATACGTTTTTTCCTCAGTCGTTGCGTTTGTAATCGACTATGTTCTTCTGCTGGTGCTTGATAAAATTCTGCCGTTTGCGTCGCTTGAGGTCGGAGCTCTCATCGCGTGGTGTGTTTCTTCATTTGTAAACTTCACTCTGAACCGAAAATTTGTCTTTGAGTCGTCAGCACCGCTTAAAACCTCACTGGTTGAATACTATTCTCTCGCGGGAGTCGTGTTTTTACTCAAAACCTACGTGTTTATTGAGCTTCTCACGCGCGCACTCACTATCCCCCTCGCCGCAGCAAAACCGATAGCAGAGGTGATATTCTTCGTGCTGAATTATTTTGTGCAGAAGCTGTTTATCTTCAGAAAGCGCGGAAAAAAATAAAAACCGCCTATACGGGTTTGTTTGCCCGACAGACGGATTTGAATTTGCTTTGGTCAACTGATTATTCGTTTTCGCTTTCCTTTGCCTCGAGAGCTTCTGTCTCTCTTTCAGCCTCAGCACGCGCGAGCTCTTCCTCGTACGCTCTGATAACCTCTGCTTCGAGTTTTCCTCTGAAATCCGCATTTATGGGATGCACGATATCGCGATATGTTCCGTCGGGGTTCTTGCGGCTGGGCATAACAATGAAATTCTTATCGCGCACGCTGATAACCTTGATGTCATGGAGTGCAAGCTGGTCGTCGAAGGTTACCGAAACAATTGCTTTCATCGGGCCTTCGTCAAAAAGCTTTCTGACTTTGATATCTGTAATAACCATAATTAAATCTCCTTGTTGTTATTTTTCATTGGCTGATTATAATTATACTCCCACAATATGAAAATGATTCATCAGAAACATAAATAATTTTTTAAGCGAATGTATCTTTTTTACACTTTTCTGTTATAATTACACTTATGTAAAAAAACGTTAACAAATACAAATATAATAAGTAAAGGCGTTCTCTGCGGCACTGCTTCCATAACGGAGAACAATCATCATTTTTCAGTCAGAAAGGCAAAACAGAAATATGGCTCTACCGAATACACACCACGGTCACGATGAAATTGCCGCGATTCTTGAGGGAAAGAAAAAGCTGTTCTTTGACGGAATCGGCGGGGTAAGCATGAATTCACTCGCACACATCAGCCATCTGCGGGGATATGAAGTCTCCGGCTATGACCGCAGCACATCCGACATCACGCGAAAGCTCGGGGCGATGGGGATAAAGGTTTACACGACCCCGTCAGAGGAGCACGTAAAGGACTGCGCCGCGCTCATCTACACTGTGGCCATGTCCGATGACAACCCGGAATATTCGTACGCGCTCAGGCACGGCATTCCGCTTATTTCCCGCGCCGACTACCTCGGATATATCATGACCGGCTACGGCGAGAGAATCGGTGTTTCGGGAACGCACGGCAAGAGCACAACGACCGGTATGCTCGCGAAAATACTGACCTCTGCCGGAAAAAATCCGACTGTATCGGGCGGAGCTGCGCTAAAAGAGACGGGCGAGGTCGACATCATCGGCGGACACGACTTTTTTGTCTTTGAGGCGTGCGAGTACATGGACTCCTTCCTCGATTTCAGCCCGACGACCGCGATTGTGCTCAACATCGAGCTTGACCACGTCGACTACTTCAAGTCAATCGAACAGATGCGGAATTCCTACACCGCCTTCATGAGCCTGCCCTGCTGCAAAAACGCCGTGATTAATTATAATGATGAAAACTGCAGGCTCGCCGCGGAAAAATGCGACAAAAATGTGATAACTTTCGCGCGGAACAACAGCTCGGCGGACTATTATTCGGCAAACGAGGACACAAGTGACGGATATCCCGCGTTTGATATTATGTCGCGCGGAGAAAAGCTCGCTCACGTTAAGCTGAGGATCCCGGGCGAGCACTACATCACGGATTCTCTCGCCGCATTCGCCGCCTGCATTCAGTCTGGACTTACCCCGGATGAGGCTGCGCGCGGTCTCTCGGAATATCAGGGTATCTGCCGCAGAATGGAAAAAATCTGCGAGACAAAATCCGGCGCATCACTCTACAGCGACTACGCTCACCATCCCACCGAAATCGCGGCCACACTCTCTGCTGCGAGAAAAATCACGCGCGGAAAGCTCCGTATTGTGTTCCAGCCGCACACATTCTCACGCACAGCCGAGCTCTTCGACAATTTTGTGACCGCGTTTGCATCATCGGAAACGGACGAAATAATCCTCTGCCCGATTTATGCGGCGCGTGAAACAAACACGTACGGTGTGACGTCCGAAAAGCTCACGGAGTGTATCTGTGAAAAAGGCAAAAGCTGTGTGACTGCCGGTTCATTCGCGGAAGCGGCGGAAAAAATACTGAGTGAGGCTCAGAGCGGAGACACCGTTATCGTCATGGGCGCGGGAGATGTCATTAAGACGGCGGACATCATCGCGGATAAATCAAGATAAATAATCAGGGCGGGAGCGAAAAGATTCCCGTCTTTTTTGAGGCTTGATAAAAATTTTCACGTTTTATAGTTGACATTTTAACATGAAATATGTTAAAATAAAGCATACTCAGTTATTTACATTTTCACATTTAACAGGTGAATTTTTACTGAATCATATTGAAGGAGTAATGGTAATTTGTATAACGAAAGACGCGAGCAGATACGGGCCCTTCTTCAATCAAAACCTTTTATCTCCATAAAAGAACTTGAAGAACTGTTCCCCGATGTATCAGGCATGACACTTCGGCGCGATATAGAATACTTTGAACGAGAACATGAAGCCATAAAGGTGCGCGGCGGTGCGAGAAGCATGAGATTTATCACCACCCAGACAGACGGTACTATTGCCTCACGCCGGCAGGAAAACATTCATTCAAAGGATTCGATTGCACAGAAAGCAGCGAGCTTCCTTGAAACGGGACGCTCAATATTTATCGACTCCGGCTCCACTTTGCAGCATATAGTTCAGTATGTTCCGAACGAACGCTTTACATTTACCACAACCGATCCGGCGGCGGCACTGGAGCTTTGCAAAATCGGTCTTCCCCTTGTAAATATCGTCGGAGGCAGGCTTGACCACGACAACCAGACGATAACCGGACTTCAGGCTACGCGCTTCCTCGCCGATATCAACATCGACATCGCGTTCCTCTCCCCGTCCGGTCTTTCCTCACGCAGCGGATTCACCGTAGGCAATTACAGTGAATGCGAGCTTAAGCGAATCGTAGTCGACAAGGCCCGTCTTGTTGTCATGCTTATGGATTCATCAAAAATCGACAAATCCCTGCCCTACACATTCGCTAACTTCTCGGATATCGACGTTCTCATCACAAACGCCGCTCTCCCCTCCGAGCTTGCTCAGACGGCGGCCGACAAAAACGTAAACGTGATAGACGTCTCGTACGATATTTAATTATTGTTGGATATCCGATAAAACAAAAACGCTTCAAAACAATCTTACATATATGAAAGGAATCAGAATAACATATGGCAAACGTAGTTATTATGCCCCGTCAGGGTCAGAGCGTTGAGTCCTGCATCATCACGACGTGGCAGAAGAAAAAAGGCGACCGCGTAAATGTCGGCGACATCCTTTTCTCCTACGAAACGGACAAGAGCGCGTTCGACGAACCTGCTCAGGTCGCCGGAGTAGTGCTCGAGGTTCTGGCTGCTGAAGGCGACGTCGTTCCCTGTCTCGACCCCGTCTGCATAATCGGCGAGGAAGGCGAAGACATCTCCTCTCTCCTCCCGAAGAAAGAGGGCGAAAAACCCGCCGAAGAAGCTGCAAAACCGGCTGAAGAAACTCCCAAGGCTGAAGCTGAGGCGACCGTTTCCGAAAGCACCGGTGAGAGAATCTTCATCTCTCCCAGAGCGCGCAACCTTGCACTCAAAACCGGAGTCGACATGAAAAAAGTCGTTCCCACCGGCCCTCACGGAAGAATAATCGAAAGAGACATAAACAAGGCTCTCGACGCCGGATACACCGCCACAACCGAAGCTGTTGAAGACTTCCTCGCAGGAAAAGCTGTGGCTGAGCCCGAAACCGCTGTCACTCCCGTCGCCGCTGAATCCGCTGTCACACCTGTCGCAGCAGACACAACAGCTACAATTGTCGACGATTTCAGAGCATACGACGAAGAACCCCTCTCCAACGTCCGCAAGGTCATCGCAAAGGCTATGCACTCCTCGCTCTCCGAGATGGCACAGCTCACGCTCAACTCCTCGTTCGACGCTACAAACCTTATGGCGTACCGCGCAAAGCTCAAGGAGAACGGAGAAGCTCTCGGACTCGGCAAAATCACCATCAACGATATGGTTCTCTACGCCGTCTCCCGTATCCTCCCGAAGTATCCTGAAATCAACGCAAACCTCATCGACAATACATTCCGCAAGTACAGACACGCAAACGTCGGAATGGCAGTTGACACAGACCGCG
>JBJFHS010000031.1:0-22591 GCA_051893885.1 Eubacteriales bacterium | reverse complement strand
AAGAGGTACTGCTATACCTTCCTGCACGATTACGGACTTGTGGACAGAATAGAAAACATCGGCAGGCTCATGTGGCACGGCGGCTCGCACCACGTCGGATTTGACACGCACGACATCGTCCGCAGACCTGAGTTTGTCGCCCCGAACATGGTTTTCTGCGTGGACATCGGCATCTACTGCGAGGAGTGGGGAATCGGCTTCCGTCTTGAGGACAACTGCCTTGTGACTGCCGGCGGATGCGAAAACCTCGGTGCAAAGGTTCCGCGTACCATTGACGAGATCGAAAACGAGATGAGACGGTGAGCATTATCAGCTGACTGCACTAACAATATCTGTATTCAGAGACTCTCCTGAACGGGGAGTTTTCTTTTATCCGCAGACAAAACTAAATAATAATTATTTGTTTCGGTTCAGAATGTAAAAATATATTATACGTAAAGCCGCGCGAATTGTTAAAAAAGCATAGACGAAAAATAATATTTGTAAAAAACTATTGATTATCTGAGTAAAAATAGTGTATAATTGTAGCTATACAATAAAATTGAAAACAAAAGGAAAATACATGAAAAGTTTAAATATAAAAATCTTACCCTGTGCGCTTCTTGTGCTTGTTTTTTTCAGTCTGATGAGCCTTAATATACGCGCGGATGATGAGGAGACTTCGGGCCCATTGATTTCTACGGTTGACCAAACCCCTCCGATTACCGTTGTCGCCGACAAAACCAATGAATACGGCTGCAGGGTCGGCACAGATATAGAATTTTACGAAAGCGGGGGAGATTATTATCTTTTTCTGCCGTCATCAGCAGAGTTAAGTGAAGTCATGGTTCGCTACGACGGAAATCTGCAGCTGTATGACCCGACTTACGGAGAGCTGTATGAGCCCGGAAGTGTGGTTTCACTCGACTTTTCCGGCGAAAAAACTTACATCTACGAATACAATTCCGAAAACAATCTCTATCTCAGGTATCCTGTCCGTGTTATGGCGGGAGAGAACATCGCCTCGGTCTACATAACTCTCGACAACGCTGAGAGCGGATTGCGCCGTATAAATTCGTCAAAGGGAATTACAGAGCAGGGAAGCATTCTGATGACGGAGGCAAACGGCAAGACGCTGTACAACGGAGACCTCGAAAAAATAAAGGGTCACGGAAACACATCATACAATGCCTCAGGTTCAGCGAACACCAAAAACTCGTACAATATCAATCTCGGAACAAAGGCGGAGCTCATTGAAGGTGCGGGCAGGAGCAAAAAATGGACTCTGTTGAGAATCAGGACTTGGGACAATTACGACCCTACCGGCGTCAGCTATCTCGTCGGATTTTACACCTTCAACGCGCTCGTCGGTGAGGATTATTTCAACATCACGGCGCGGTATGTGGATGTGTACATAAACGGCGAATACAGGGGAGTTTATGTCCTGACCGAGCGCATGGATATGAACGGCTCAATTGAGGTGACCGACCTCGAGGCTAAGATAACATATACCGACGATAAGTTCCGCGGCGTAGGCAGAAACTCCACGGACGACCCCGCAATCAAAGCCGGAATCGAGAGCTATACCTACTCCGCTACGGCTGAACTTGAGGAGGGCACCGATATTACCGGCGGATATGTGCTCGAGGTTATGTGCGGAACGTACGGCGAGTGCGGCTTCAAGACAAAAAAGGGTATGTTCATCAACATAAAAAGTCCGTCCCACCCCACACAGGAACAGGTCTGCTACATCGCCGAGTATGTTCAGAATTTTGAGAACGCGCTGTTTTCGGACACCGGGTACAATGAGCTCGGAAAGCACTACACAGAGTATATCGACGTTCCAAGCTACGCGGCGCAGGCTCTTGCATATGCGTATTACCTCAACTGGGAGATATACCGCACGAGTACATATATGTACAAGGATGTCGACGGAAGTACCTACGACACCATTACCTTCGGACCTGTGTGGGATTTTGAGTCTGGAGCGGGAGTTATGATGAACGATAAAACCCTGCTCGGCTCGACTTTCTCGTATACTGAAAGACAGCAGTACATATGGTATGAACAGTTCTGGCGCAAAGCGGATTTCATAAAATACCTCGCCTCGATGAACTCAGGTATGCAGACCGTAATCGACACCCTGATGGGCAAAACCGAGAGCAGATATATCTTTTCACTGAAGGATATGTTCAACTCCGTCGAGGCGTCTCAGAACATGAACTGGGTTCGCTGGGAACTGGGCGACAGCTTTTCCACAAGATCCAAAGAGATGAAAAACGGCCTTACCGCGCGCTATGACTGCTGGTTCAACGATCTGTGGAACGGGGAGAACTATCTTCTCGGCGCCACGGTGACTTCGGAAAAAACATCGGACGGATATCTCCTGACTGCTCAGACTGTCGGTCAGGCGGAGGGTTATCAGTGGTATAAGCTCGAGGGTGATATGACTCAGGGCGTTGAAATTGAGGGCGCAAATGACAAAACCTACCTGGCGAAGGACAGCGGAATCTATTACTGCGGTGTGAGCGGAAAAAACAACGCATACTGGAGATTCGCCGCCGGAAAGATTTTCAAAAAACCCGATATCGAAATGTTCACCGACCCGGTCTCGGTAAATGAAGAAATAACACTCGCGATATCGACGCCGGACAGCTATGAACTCGGAAGTGAACCCGAGACAACAGCGGGACTTCCTCCTGTGGGAGAATATGTCTATACCGTAAGTGCGGTTGCGGAAACTGCCGATACTGACGGACTTTACGAAATCGTAGCTGAGGAAGAAAAAATAATTGTAGGAGACGGCGACATGGCGTATATAATTTTCGCGTCCGTTATCGCAGCCGTATCTGCCGCCGCAGTTGTTGTCGCGTATGCAGCTGCCAAAAAGAAAGGAGGAGAGGGAAATGCGTAAAATCCGCCTGAATATTTTATGCTTTGTCTGCGCGCTGATTCTCCTTTCGGTAAGCGTTGCCGCGGCGTATCCTTCCTCCGAATATACAATCCCCGAAGGCTCAGTTCTGCTGACGGGTGAATACATAGGCGAAAAAAACGGCTGGGACGGAACTGAGGGAACAGGCTGCAAAGCCGCGTTTGACGGAGATATCCACACGTATTACGACCCTACAATAGGCGCGAACACCGATTATTACACCGGAATCAAGCTGTCTGAGCCATATTTCCTTACGCAAATCTGCATTATGCCGCGCGAAAATTTCAACGACAGGTTTGAAGGCGCTATGATTCAGGGCTCAAACGACGGCAAAAAATGGAACACCCTCTGGCAGAGCAATTCTGCGGCGTCCTCGTGGGGGTGGCAGGTTGTTACAACCGAGTTGTTCAAAACCAACCCTGAAGAACCGGCACATGATTGGTTTATTACTGTAACAGATTTCAAAAACAACACAGGATATACATATTACCGCTACTGCAACGACAGGAATCACGGTGACGTGGCTGAAATTGAGCTTTACGGCTATTCGATTGCACCCGGAGAAGACCCGGTTCTCGCATCGGCATCCAAGCTGAACAATATCACTGTGCAGTTTGAGACCTGCGGAGGTGAAATTTCGGCGTTTTACCCGATAACGGTGCAGTTCGGAGAAAATTACCCCGAAATCGAATATGTGCCGGTGCGCGAGGGATATGTTTTTGACGGCTGGTACACCTCTATGAACGGCGGCAAGAGAGTGGACTCGGATACCGAAGTGACCGACCCGTCAAGGCACACGCTTTATGCACACTGGATAGCTGAGGATGAATACGCTCTTTCAGTGACTGACGAAAGCATCACTGAAGAAGATACGGAAGAAGTTTTTTCAGATATACAGGGAGCGTGCATCACGATTTCGATTGCGTTCGTCCTCGCAGCGGCGGTCGCGATTATCGCATTCAGAAAGAAAAACTGAAAAAATCAAATAAATATGTGAGAAAGGGGAAAATCATGCTTAAAACGGCTGATGCGGAGCAGAGCATAGTCTACCGCAATCAGGACACATTTTTCAGCTACTGCGGATGGCCGACAGTCTGCGCAGATGAAAACGGAGTGCTGTATGCGGCTGCGTCGTGCTTCCGTATGGCTCATGTGTGTCCGTTTGGCAAAACCGCAATGTTCAAGAGTCTCGACAAAGGTAAAACGTGGTCGCTGCCGATGATTGTGAACGACACCTACATGGACGACCGTGACGCGGGAATAACGTATCTCGGCGACGGAAGACTTTTAGTCACATGGTTCACACATCCGGCTGAGGTGTATAAAAACAACTATTCCCGCTGGATCAATGACTCGTGCGGAGGGGCTTCCGGAATAATGGAATTATATGACCGGATGGGAGACGACAGCGCGTTTGAGGAGCAGTCAAGGGGCGGCTCGTATCTCAGAATATCGCGCGACCGGGGCACAACATTCGGAAAAACCATAAAGCTGCCGGTAAACACCCCGCATGGTCCATCGCTCTGCCGTGACGGGTCGCTGATTTACCTCGGAAAAGAGATGTATTCGCGCGGAACGGAAAACCCAAAGGTCATCGCGGCTTATAAGAGCACTGACGGAGGCGAAAGCTGGAACAGACTCGGTCAGCTGAACACGCCCGACGGAACGGGATGGGATAATTTTCACGAGCCGCACGTGATTGAGCTGAAAAGCGGAAGACTTCTCGGTGTTATACGGGCTCAGGGAGGTGAAGTGGCGCACGGATTTACGATGTATCAGAGCGTTTCCGACGACGGAGGTCAGAGCTGGTCTGAAATGAAGCCGCTCGGTGTTTCGGGTTCTCCGCCGCACCTTATGCTCCACTCGTCCGGCGCGGTTGTGCTGTCGTTCGGAAGACGGGAAGAACCGTTCGGAGAGCGTGCGCTTGTGAGCTATGACGACGGCGAAACATGGGCTGACGAATACGTGATAGCGGACGCCAAAAACGGAGACCTCGGCTATCCCGCGTCAGCTGAGCTTCCCGACGGCTCGATTGTCACGGTTTACTATCAGCAATACGAGGGCGACAGAACCACTTCGATTCTTTCTTCCCGCTGGAGACTGAAAAAATAAAAAAACGTCCGATATCTGGTAAAATCAAAAAATGACCATATCCCGCTATAATATGTGTTATGATTTGCTGAAAATATTTAAATAAACAGAAAGGATTATAAACAATGCCCAAAAAACTTAAAACCCTTGTGTCTTTGCTCCTTGTCGCACTGATGCTTGCCTCGTGCAGCGAAAGCACAGTGACAGACGAAACGACCGGCAAGACCGACTCCGCAAATGCAAATCCGTCCGAATCCCAGAATGAAACTGAGGAAGAGACGGAATACAAGGCTTTTTCGGAAATCAAAGTCGAAAAATACGACGGCAGAGCTCTGAACCTTCTGGCATCCCCGAACGATGAGAGACAGATTGATATTGTGGTTGAGGAACTGAACGGTTCGGCCCTCAACGACGCGATTTATCAGAGAAACAAGGCGATGGAGGATATTTTCGACATCACAATGAACTGTGTGGCGAATAATGACTGTTATATCGGCAGAGTAGTCGATAAAAACGTCCTCGCGGGCAGCATGGAATACGATTTCTACTTCGGCAACATAGTTGATGACACTGTCGGATATATGCTCAAAGGAGATTTTATCGATATCAATAAGCTCGAAGAAGTGGACCTGAATAACCAGTGGTGGGATCAGACCGCACGCACAGGACTCTCGATAGGAAATAAGAACTTCATTGTCACAGGAGACATCAGCCCCACAAGCCTTCTTGCTTCCGAAGCCATACTTTTTAATAAACAGCTCTTCTCCAACTACGGCATAGAAGAACCCTACGACATGGTGTTTGAGGGAACATGGACTCTCGACGCTATGGCTTCGCTCATGGACAAAATGAACATTGACCTTGACGGAGACGGCGTGATAAACACTGAAAAGGACCTTCTCTCGTATGTCGGCTGGAGCTATGACTGCTGCTGCGCTCTGTTCTACGGTGCGGGCGGATATTATTCGCAGAAGGATGAAAACGACTATCCCGTTATCTCCATCGACCAGGAGAAAGTCGTAAACATATTTGAAAAAATCGGCAAGATAACCAACCACCCGAACGCATTCCTCGGCACAGGCGGAGCAACCGAGCACGTTCAGCTGTTCAACATATTCAACGAAGGACGCGCGTTCCTCTGCGGAATCCAGTTCTGGAAGGTCGACCTCTTCCTGCGCGAAATGGAGGACGACTACGGTATCCTTCCCGAGCCGAAGTATGACGAAGCTCAGGCCGAATACTCCACCGGACTCAACGACCATGTTCCTATGATAATCGTTCCTGTCAACATTGCCGAGGCCGATATGCCGTTTGTCGGTAAGATGATAGAGGCTATGGGCGCGTACAACTTCGACAATGTCACTCCCATTATGTACGACGTAATCGCAGGTTCGAGAAATGTCCGCGACGAAAAATCGGCAGAAATTGTCAACATCATCATCAGAAACCGCGCTTACGACTACGAGCTCTATATGCACTCCGACTTCTCCGCGTCAATCATACTCAACAACAAGTGCGAAAACGTCGTTTCCTTCATTCAGTCCAACGAAAAAGTTGCGTCAAAGATTATGGAAAAGAACGTAAAAGCTCTCGCGTCAATTGAATAATAAATTATTGAATAATAAAATTATTGAATAATAAATTTTTATCTCAGCGGAGGCAGATATGCAGAAATTCGATATAACATATTTTCACGGCCCGTTTGAGAAGTACATCGACAGCCCTTCCGTTATTGCGGATATCGCTGCGTCCGGAATTACACTTGTACCTCTGAACGGAAGCACTGCGGCTAACAAGCGCTCTCTCCCAGTTCTCGATAAATACGGCCTGCGCGCTGTGGTTCAGGATCCGCGTGTCTCAAATGTTTACTACAATGACGCGCTTTCCGAAGCCGATGCGGTTGTGCGTCAGGTAGTCGAGGACTATTCGGACTACGGAAACATAGCGGGCTGGGATATCGTCGACGAGCCGAATTTGTCAAAGTTTCCCGTGCTCGCCGCGATAGTCAACGCATTCCGCAGATATTCGCCGGAGAAGGAAACCGTAATTAACCTGTTCCCGAACTACGCTTCTCCCGAACAGCTCGGCAACCCCGACTATGTCTCGCACCTTGAGGCTTTTGTGAACATCGTCCGCCCGCATTTCATAAGCTACGACCACTATCATTTCCTCGGACGTGAAAACCGAAGCTATACAAATGACGAGAGTATCAGCGAACGCGAGCGGCTCATCCGTCTTTCGGCTGAAACTGTGGCGGATCGCGGGGGATTTTTTGAGAACATACGTGACGTGCGTGAGATTTCGCTCAAATACGGAATTGACGCGATGCTTATCGTTCTTCTGACCGAGCACGGACCGTACCGAAACCTTACCAGAGGCGAGCTGTACTGGGAGGTGAATATGTGCCTTGCTTACGGTATGCGAAGGCTGTCGTATTTCACCTACTGGGAGCCGTCAAACGACCCGTTCTGGCAGTGGACCAACGCGATGTGCGACACCGAGGGCAAAAAACAGCGGCACTGGTACGATGTTCAGGCGATAAACAATGCTGTCAGACCCGTCGGCGAATACCTGTTTGCACGAAAATCCGAGGCGGTATTCCACATTGGTTCCACTGAGGCGGGAGCTGAGCCATTCGTCGGATACGGAAAAGTCAGCGCGATTGAAGGAAAAAGCGGCGTTGTCGGTTTCTTCGATGACGGAAGCCTCTACCTCGTGAACAAGGACTATATTAATGAAGGAAAGTTCAGAATTCACTCGGATGAGGTGCTGAATGTGATGCGGGACGGAGTTTTCAGAGCACTTGAGGGGGACGAAATAACTCTCGGCGCGGGCGAGGCGGTTCTGCTGAAATAAAATTTCAATAAGAAAAGGCTGGGGATTGAATTTTACCTCAGCCTTATTTCTGTTATGATTTATTTTCAGCCCTCGTCCATGTAGACATCAATGACCTTCTGTATCGACTTGCCGATAACCTTTTCGTATGTTTTGTAGGAGGAGGTTATGTCGGTCGAGTTCGATGCGAGCTTCTGACGGAACATATAGGGAAGTGATGCGAGGTATTCGCCGAACTGGAACATGAAATCGAGCTTTCTGCCCTCCATAATCAGGTCTATGATCTGAGCGGTCGTGGCGTCGGATGAATAGCGGCTCTTGAGCGCCTGGTCATAGTATGCCGGGAATACTGTTTTGTAGGACTCTGCGCTGAGAGCTTCAAATATGATTCCGGTGACTTCCTTGTCGTCCTCGGATATGGTTTTCGGGATAGCGAACACGGAGAACTGGTCCCACGCGTTTGTGTAATAATTCGACTGACTTTCGTCAAACTTCGGCAGAGGAAGAATTCCGTAGGTGTCCTCCATGTCGCCGAGAGATTCCGTGGTTTCGCCGAAGTAAAGCTGGGTCATTGCAATTTTGCCCTCAGCAAAGGCTCTCGGAACGTCTCTCCAGTCGGAGGTGCTGCGGTATGTTCCGGTCTCATTGTACGACAGCGCAAGTGCTTTTTCGAGAGCGGAAACCGTCTTTTCGTTGAAGAACGTCAGCTCGTATGTACCGTCGTCGTTTATCACTGCGGAGTTCAGGTCAAGCGCTGCGAGCCAGACGTCCGTTGTGTTCAGCCCGAGAAATACGGAATAGCCGTGAATGTCGTCTCTGTCGTGCTTTCCGTCGCCGTTTGTGTCCTCCCAGATACCGCTTGTTACGGATGTCATTTTATCTATAGTCCATGTGCCTTCAAACACCATGTCGTAGAAATCCTGACTTGAATAGCCGTAGTTGTTCCAGATATTGGTGTTGAAAAACATACCGTACGTGTACTGGAGAGTCGAGATTGAGAGGTCGCTGTTCACTACAAAGAGCTTTCCGTTGATGTCCGCCGGGTCGTTCGCGAGCTGATTGAACCACGGCTGGCTCAGATCAACCGGAATGTCGTTCCAGTTGTACAGAACCTGCGCCATTATCGGAACATACGCCTTGAAATTCCAGAACGCGACGACGTCGTATGCGTATGTGCCGGAGGTAACGACTGTTTTGACGTTGTCGTACGGAGTGGTGGTTTCAAGAGCTTCTATCGAGACGTTGAATCTCTTTTCTATCCGCAGGTTTCTGTCAAAGACTGAGTCGTTCGTGGCTTCACCTAAAAGTTCCTCTGAGCAGATTTCATACGCTTTGTCGGCTTCGGTTGCAATAATGTAGGAACGGCCGTCGAAATTACGCTCGGGCAGATTGTCGGGAATTTGCTGGCGTTTCTGTGCGGGTGTCAGGTTTTCTTCTTCCGTTTCGATAAGAGTTTCTTCGTTTTTTACGGCAGGAGAGGTATCCTCGGCTTCTCCTGTGTTGTTTGAGCAGGAGGGGAGCGCAGTCAGCATAAGTGCGAGTACAAGGCAGAGTGCGCGTGTGACAGAAATTTTTTTCATGGCGTTTACCTCACTTTTTGTTTTAAATTATTATAACTTATTTTTTCGGCTTTGTAAAGCAATTTTATAAAATAACTATAAAATATTGTGCCGAATACATATAAAATCGGCAAAAACGGACAAAATATTCTATTAATTAGTTATTTTTGGGAGGCAAAGATGGGCATGAAATATATCCGGCGGAAAAACAATTAACAGTGTATTAATTTAATAAAATACTTTTAATAAAATAGATAAATAATAATCTAAAAATAATGTTGACATAACGCGGATAATGATATAAAATAATACACGGTTAGTTTTTGAACAAATTTTGCGAAAATATTATTTTTAATGTAGAAAAAATGAATCTGTTTTTAACGCTCGCATTTCTGTTTTTTATCGGTTCCGTCATTGGATGGGTGCTGGAGCTGTTTTTCAGAAAATTTTTCTCCGGGAGCAATCCGGAACACAAATGGATCAACCCGGGCTTCTGTATCGGGCCGTATCTGCCTTTGTACGGCTTCGGTCTCTGCATACTATATCTGATTGCACTGCTCGAGAGATACAGCTGGATAGAAAATCCGATGTGGAACAAAATCGCGCTGTTTGCGGCAATGGCGGTTTGTATGACGGTCATCGAATACATCGCAGGAATTTTCTGCCTGAAGGTCGCGAAAGTCCGTCTCTGGGATTACAGCGAACTGTGGGGAAACGTTCAGGGGATAATCTGTCCACTGTTTTCGCTCGCATGGGCAATCCTCGGAGCGGTGTACTATTTTTTCATCCATCCGTACATTCTTGACGCGCTCGCATGGCTGTCTAAAAACCTCGCGTTTTCGTTTTTTGTCGGGCTGTTCTACGGTGTTTTCATAATCGACGTCGTCTATTCGTCTCAGCTTGTGATGAAGCTGAAAAAGTTCGCCGAAGAAAACGATGTCGTCGTAAAATACGAAAACCTCAAGGCGCACATCAGACTGGTGCATGACAGAGCCGCAATTCGCTCGTCGTTTCTGTTTTCACTTCACTCGGACAGACCTCTTAACGAGCATCTGAGGGATATGAGGGAGTCTTTTGAGAAAAGAAACGACAGGTTCAGGGAAAAAATCAAACATAAATAATATAAAAAGGAGTAACTTATGCAGGAAGTCAATAAACCCAAAAAGCCATTGATATTCTACTATTGTATAGCTTTGGCGATTATTTTGCTGCTTAATTTTCTTGTAATGCCGTTTTTTGCACAGCGGAAGGTTGTCGAGGTGGACTACGGCACCTTCATGAGCATGACTGAAAACGGTGAAATCGGTCAGGTTGAAATTCAGGACAATCAGATACTGTTCACCGACAAAGAGGGAAAGAGCATTTATAAAACCGGACTTATGAACGACCCCGGACTGACAGAACGCCTTTACAGCTCGGGAGCGCAGTTCGCCAGCGAAATAGTTGAGGAGACCTCTCCGATCCTCAGCTTCATTCTGTCGTGGATCGTTCCCGTGCTGATATTCTGGGGACTCGGTCAGCTTCTCACAAGACAGCTTATGAAGCACGCCGGCGGTCAGAACTCCATGATGTTCAACATGGGCAAGAGCAACGCAAAGGTGTACGTAAAATCCTCCGACGGAATCAAGTTTTCCGATGTCGCCGGCGAGGACGAGGCAAAGGAAAACCTCACCGAAATTGTCAATTATCTGCACAACCCGAAGCAGTATGAGGAAATCGGCGCGTCAATGCCAAAGGGTATCCTCCTCGTCGGACCTCCCGGAACAGGTAAAACCATGCTCGCCAAAGCTGTCGCCGGTGAAGCCAACGTGCCGTTTTTCTCGATGTCCGGCTCGGAATTCGTCGAGATGTTCGTCGGTATGGGCGCGTCAAAGGTTAGAGACCTGTTCAGTCAGGCCAAGGAAAAAGCGCCGTGCATAGTTTTCATCGACGAAATCGACGCAATCGGTCAGAAGCGCGACGGCAGAATCGGCGGAAACGATGAGCGCGAGCAGACTCTCAACCAGCTTCTCACCGAAATGGACGGCTTTGAGGGAAACAACGGAGTTATAATCCTCGCGGCTACAAACCGACCCGAAACCCTTGACCCCGCGCTCACCCGTCCCGGACGTTTTGACAGACGAGTTCCGGTTGAGCTGCCCGACCTCAAAGGCAGAGAGGAAATTTTAAAGGTTCACGCAAAGAAAGTCAAGCTCGAGCCCGGTGTGGATTTCACTCACATCGCTCGGATGGCGTCGGGTGCGTCAGGGGCTGAGCTTGCCAATATTGTAAACGAGGCAGCCCTCCGCGCGATAAGAAACGGCAGAAAAACCGTCTCCCAGTCCGACCTTGAGGAGAGCATTGAGGTGGTCATCGCGGGATATCAGAAGAAAAACGCAATTCTCACCGACCGGGAAAAGATGATTGTGGCTTACCACGAAATAGGTCACGCTCTTGTGGCGGCAAAACAGACAAATTCCGCGCCGGTTCAGAAAATAACCATAGTTCCGCGCACATCGGGAGCTCTCGGCTACACCATGCAGGTCGATGAGGGCAACCACTACCTGATGAGCAAGGAAGAAATCGAAAACAAAATCGCGACTCTCACCGGCGGACGTGCGGCTGAGGAAGTGGCGGTCGGCTCGATTACAACGGGAGCGTCAAACGATATCGAACAGGCTACAAAGCTCGCTCGCGCCATGATAACGCAGTACGGCATGAGCAAGGATTTTGACATGGTCGCTATGGAAACCGTGACAAACCAGTACCTCGGCGGAGATACCTCGCTGAGCTGTTCAGCCGAGACACAGACGGAAATCGACAGAAAAGTCGTCGAGCTTGTCAAAAAGCAGCACGAAAAGGCGGTGAATATACTGCTCGACAACCGCGCTAAACTTGACGAGCTGGCGAGATACCTCTACGAGCACGAGACAATCACGGGGGATGAATTCATGGATATTTTAGGCGAGTGACAGGGGGGAAAGTTTTTGGCGGATATTGAAAATACTGAAAAAACAGGAGCCTTCGTATTGCCGGAGGACTCCTCTCTTGTCAGGCTGAAAAACGCGAGCGAGGAGCTTCTGGAATCGGCGTCGGATACCGAAAATGAACTTGAAGCATATTACTCTGAGCTTGTCGACGAAAACAGCGAGGTGTCTGAGGACGAGGTTCAGGCGAAAATAGAGACTTTGCGGTCCGTCTCCTCAAACCTCACAAAAGCGAGCCTGATTTCAATCAATCTCGAGGACGAGCTGCGCTCAAGATGGCACGACGTGAGCAAAAGCAAAAGAAAACGCATTGTCTCCGCCGCTCCGTCCAACACAATGATAGACTACAAGGAAAAAAAGACCGCCCACTTCGCTCAGGGCACGAATTTCTATAAGCTCGCGCTCGTCTTTGTGATAGGCAGCTTTGTCGGGGTTGTGATAGAGCTTCTTTGGTGCCTTGTGACTAACGGATACCTCGAGAGCCGCTCCGGTCTTGTGTACGGCCCGTTCAATATGCTCTACGGTGTGGGTGCGGTTGCGCTGACGGTTACGCTTTACAATTTGCGGAATCACTCGCGATGGCTGTCGTTTTTCGGCGGACTGATTATCGGAAGCGTGATAGAATACGTCTGCTCGTTCGGTCAGGAGCTTCTGCTCGGCTCGCGTTCTTGGGATTACAGCGATATGCCTTTCAACGTCAACGGTCGAATCTGCCTGCTTTACTCGGTCTTCTGGGGATTTCTCGGTGTGCTGTGGATCAAAAACCTGTACCCGAGGCTTGCCGACATGATACTGAAAATCCCGAACAAAATCGGCATAATCGTCACTTGGGTCATGATAGTGTTCTTCATCTTCGACGGTGCAGTAACTTATGTCGCGCTCGCGAGGTGGTCGCAGAGAATCGACGGAGTCCCCGCTTCAAATTCGTTCTGGGAATTCGTTGACGAGAGATTTGACGACGGGCGTATGAGGAAAATCTTCGCGAATATGGAGTTCGGTGACGGCGAAAACGAAGAAACTGCTGATACGACGGAAAACACAGGTGAAACAAAGGCGGAATAAAGCGTGAAAACAGGACTTATACTTGAGGGCGGCTCGATGCGCGGGATGTTTACCGCCGGAATACTCGACGTTTTTATGGAAAACAAAATTGATTTCGACGGGGCAATAGGCGTCTCGGCAGGAGCGGTATTCGGCTGCAATTACAAATCACATCAGATTGGGAGAGCTCTGCGGTACAACAAAAAATACTGCCGTGATAAGAGATACGTGAGCTTTTCGTCACTGATTTTCACGGGGGATATTTTCAACGCAAAGTTCGACTACGACGAAATTCCGAACAGGCTTGACCCATTCGATTCAGCGGAGTTCAAAGCCTCGCCGATTGAATTCTATGTGGTTGCTACAGATGTAGACACCGGCAGGGCGATATACCGCAAATGTGAAAACGGCGGCGAGGATGACATACAGTGGATGCGCGCGTCTGCCTCAATGCCGGGACTATCAAATGTAGTTTACAGAGAAGTAAACGGAAAAACTGTAGGGTTGTCGGACGGCGGAACGGCAGATTCAATCCCGCTGAAGTATTTCGAGAGCATCGGGTACGACAGAAATGTAGTGATTCTGACCCAGCCGGACGGATTCCGAAAGGAAGAAAACAAATTCATGCCGTATCTGAAGCTGAGACTGCGCAAATATCCCGCACTTCTTCACGCTCTGAGCGTCAGGCACGTTATGTACAACGAAACCATTGACTACATAAAGCAGCGCGAAGCTGAGGGAAGTGTGCTCGTCATAAGACCACCGGAACCGCTCAACATAAAACCGATAGTTCACGACCCCAATGAGCTCGAGCGAGTATATCAAATCGGTCGTCGCGAGGGTGAAAAGAATCTTGAAAAGGTAAAAATCTGGCTTGACGCTGCGAAAGTTAAGTAATATTTATTCGACGGGTTGGATAACGGACAGAACAGGTCGATTTCTTACAGGAAACGTCTGTGTCCACGGTTATCCGATTCACGATATGAAAAACAGAAAACTCTGTGAAGAATTTGTTTCCGCACAGAGTTTTTGTTGTTTATGATTTGATTCAGCAAGCGCCGTGAGCGAGCATAGCGTCGACTACCTTTGAGAAGCCCGCGATGTTTGCGCCTGCAACATAGTTTCCTGCCATACCGTATTCAGCGGCAGCATCGTCTATGTTGTGGTAGATGTTTACCATGATTCCCTTGAGCTTTGCGTCAACTTCTTCAAATGTCCAGCTGAGGCGTTCGCTGTTCTGGGACATTTCAAGACCGCTTGTTGCAACACCGCCCGCGTTGGAAGCCTTGCCGCAGACAAAGAGCACGCCGTTCTGCTGGAGGTACTTCGTAGCGTCGATTGATGTAGGCATATTCGCGCCTTCGCATACGCACTTTACGCCGTTCTTGACGAGTTCCTTTGCGTCGTCGAGAAGAAGCTCGTTCTGTGTAGCGCAGGGGAGAGCGATGTCGCACTTTACGGACCACACGCCCTTGCCCTCGTGATATTCGGCGGAAGACTTGGCATCTTTGTATTCGGAAATTCTGCCGCGTCTTACTTCCTTGATTTCCTTTACGAGATCGAGGTCAATGCCGTCCTTGTCGTAAATCCAGCCGGTAGAGTCGCTCATTGTAACAACCTTGCCGCCGAGCTGCATAGCCTTTTCAGCTGCGTAGATTGCAACATTGCCCGCGCCGGAAACAGCTACGGTTTTGCCGTCAATACCGTCGTTGTGGCACTTGAGAAGCTCATCAACGAGGTAGAGCAGACCGTATCCTGTAGCCTGTGTGCGTACGAGAGAGCCGCCGTAGGAGAGACCCTTTCCGGTGAGGACGCCCTCGTAAAGACCTGTAAGTCTCTTGTACTGACCGAACATATATCCGATTTCGCGAGCACCGGTGCCGATATCGCCTGCGGGAACGTCTGTGTCAGCGCCGATATACTTGTAGAGCTCGGTCATAAAGGACTGGCAGAACGCCATAACTTCACGGTCGCTCTTTCCCTTGGGGTCGAAGTCGGAACCGCCCTTTGCACCGCCCATGGGGAGGCTTGTGAGGCTGTTCTTGAATACCTGCTCGAAGCCGAGGAACTTGATAACGGAGAGGTTTACGGACGGATGAAGTCTGATTCCTCCCTTGTAAGGGCCGATGGAGTTGTTGAACTGGACTCTGTATCCGGTGTTGACTCTGATTTTTCCGCTGTCGTCTACCCACGGAACACGGAACATAATCTGGCGGTCGGGTTCTACGATGCGCTCGAGAATAGCTTCCTGTTCGTATAATTTTTCATTTTTTGTGATTACTTTTTCAAGGGATTCAAATACCTCGTGCACTGCCTGCAAAAATTCTGGCTGATAGGAGTATTTTGTCTCCACCTGAGAAAGAACATTCTGTAAGTAGCTCATAATATCCTCCGTATAATTATTGAATGAACACCATAAATATTAGCACAAAAATGGGAAAAATGCAATAATTATTTATCAATATTCAACCGGAATTTAAAATTTCCGCATATTGACGAAAATACGGGGATACCGGGACGGACTATTTTGTCAGGCTGACATATCATGAAGGCGCGTTTTCCCTCAATGTGAAAAGCAGCGTAATATTTATGTAAAATTATACATGATCCGCGTTTTCCACGTACAGCGGCAGAGGAAGTGCGGAGCGGATTGCCGGGGAAACCGAATAGCGGTAGGGCGAGGTCAGGCCGAAGAAGAACTGCATTGCCTCCATGTGGCTGAGTTCAAGCTCGCAGTCCTCGTCAGTGTATTCTACAGAGGTAAATCTTCCGTCGGTCTTCTGGGAATGGAGCTTTATTTTCAGCTTTTCGTCTCCCGCCAGTCCGTGAATGAGCACGTTTATCTCTCCGTCTGCAAGAGGTGTGAATGACGCCTTGAACTCAAGGAATGCTCCGACGAACTTTTTGTAGTTGAAGATGTTGAACATATCACAGTTGTTCACCGAAACATGGCCGCAGATTCTGTGTGCGCGTCTGAGCATATCGCCTCTCCACTCCGGAATGGCAATTGTGACCTCGCCGTATTTTCTGACGTAATTGCGGACCACATCGTCAAACAGCTCGTCGTCGCAGAGAGTCAGTTCCTGCAAGCCCGCGATAAAATATCCGACATATTCGCCGTTTTTGAAAACCGCACGCAGAGGTTCGCGCCATGAACGGCAGATATCGTAAAACTTTTCGCGCGGTCTCAATGTTCTGAGCGGTCTTGACGAATGTGAGGCGTAAATTTTGTCGATGAGCTCATTTTCGTCTGCGGAAACATCTCTTATCTCAAGCTCGGTGAAGGGAACATCGCGGAAGCAGTGGCGCAGATTTGTGGAGTTGATCGAAAACTCGTACACGACGCCGATGTAGTCGAAGCCGAAATAATTGTATCTCTGTCTCTGTCCGCCGAGGATCGAGTAGTCCACGCCGTCCTTTATCATGTCGGAAATTGCGGCATTCATGGAGTCGATCATGTATCCCTTTGAGCGCGAATACGGGTGAACCGCTACGTTTCCGATGCCGCGGCACTTCAGTGTCTCTCCGCCGACAGTCAATTCCGAGTCGAACGCGCCGATTGCGGCTTTCAGCTTGCCGTTTTCGGTCACCACATAGTTGTTGTAGCACGGGTCGCATTCCGGATTGTAGAGCTTGGGGAGGAGCTTTTTAAAGTCGCTCTGATTTCCGTTGAAGCCGAATACATAGTTGATAAAATCCATGTAGTCGTCGTACATTTCGGCGTTTCCTCTGCCTTTGTAGATGATTGGGTCAGACATTTTTCTTTTCCTTTCAGATTTATTTTTAATAAATTTATTCTTATTCAGCCGCAGCTATAGCTTTTCCGGAGTAAAGTCCCTTTGAACCCACAGTTACTGTGACTTTGCCGGGGTGTGATGTGCGGACGATTGCGACGGCGCGTCCCTCGAAGGCGTGGCAGATGTTTGAGCCGTAGCAGTCCTCGTTCTTCGGGTCTCCGCTGAATATTCCGAGCAGCTCACCGCCGTCGACTATGCAGCACAGCTCCGCTTTTGAATCGGGAATACGGTCGCCGTTTTCGTCGGTAACAGTGATATCGAAGTAGCACAGGTCGCGGTTGTCTGCGCAGAGGCTGTCTTTTTCTGCTTCAACTTTGACGGAGTATGGCTTTCCGACCGTGTGCAGTGAGGATGAGCCGCATTTCACGCCGTTTTTGTATGCGATGACCGAAACCTCGCCTCTTTCGTAGTTTATATCAAATGATGCGATAGCTTTTTCGGGCTTGCTTCTTCCGAGGAGAGTGCCGTTCAGGTACCACTCAATCTCGTCCGCGTCCGTATATACCTCGCATTTTACCGGCTTGCCGAGGTATTTGTCGTCAAAATTCCAGCTGTCGAGAACATCGTACCAGTGCCAGCCCGTTCCTGAGAAGCCTTCGCCGTAGTGTTCCGGATGAGTCGTGAAAATTTTCGGTTCGGTGTTTCCGATCCACACGGCTTCGCGGAAATACGACTGAGGACGGCGGTATCCGCACAAATCGAGGTCTCCCTGATAACACGTGCGCCACGGATATTCCGCGAGGCTGATTCCACTGATGTGCCCATCCCTCGCCCAGCATGAACGCCCTGTTCCGACTTCGCCGAGGTTGTCGTACGCGGTCCAAGTGAAGTCTCCGATGACGTAGCTGTTTCTCAGAACGCTGTGCCACGAGTCGTAGAAATGTATCGCGTGGGTTTCAGAGCCCCAGATGACGCGGTCGGGGAACAGCTCGTGGTCGCTCTCGTACCGGCGGTAGATGTAGTTGTATCCGCAGATGTCGAGCGGAGCGTAATACCCCTTTGTGCGCTCAGCCCATGTCTCTCCGCCGCCCATTTCCCATGTAGCGGAGGTGACAAGGCGGGTTGAGTCGTGCTTTCTTATCTCGTCGGCAAGCCTTTTTGACCATTCGTCGCCGTCGGTGTTTCCGTAGCTCTCGGGGATTTCGTTTCCTATCGAGTACGCGATAACACACGGATGAGCTCTGTCGCGGCGTACCATTGAGGCGATGTCTCTCTCCCACCAGTCGTCGAACCAGACGTGGTAGTTCAGCTCGCCGCCCTTTGAAGTCCTCCAGCAGTCGAAAGCCTCGTTCATTACAATGATGCCCAGCTCGTCACATATCTCCATCAGCTGAGTCGAGGGCGGATTGTGTGCGATCCGGAGCGCATTGAAGCCGGTTTCTTTCAGCTTTTCCACTTTTCTCCTGCAGGCCGCCGGGTAATCTGCCGCTCCGAGGACGCCGTGGTCGTGGTGAATGCAGCCTCCGCGGAGCTTTATCGGATTACCGTTGAGCAGGAGTCCGTTTTTCGCGTCTGCCGAAATTGTGCGTATGCCGAAGGTCGTGTCGTCATTCTCGACTGCCGCACCGTTTTCGCAGATTTCCGTGTGCAGCGAGTAGAGATACGGATTGACAGTATCCCAGAGGTGCGCGTTTTCGATTTTGAATCCGAGCTCGGCGTGCGTTTTTTCTCCGGCTTTGAGAGACAGCTTTGTTTCCGCCGATGCGACCTTTTTTCCGTCCGCGTCGATTACGGATGAGGTCAGAGTTACCTCCGCGTCTCTGTCAGAGCTCACTTCAAACGAAGCGTGAACCGTGTCGAGAGTGGGTGTGGTGACAAAAACGTCCCACGGTTCAAGCCGAATATCTCCGCCCTCCCAGAGGAATACGTCGCGGTAAATTCCGGCGCCCGAATACCACCTTGTCGACGGCTGGAGTCCGTTTGTCGTGATGACGAGCTTGTTTTTGCCTTCCTTTTTGCGCTTTGTCAGATCGACGAGGAACGGTGTGTAGCCGTGCGGATGCATCACGAGGCGGAATTCGTTCAGCTCGACAGTTGTACACATATACGCTCCGTCCACGTCGAGAATATAGTGCCCGCCGCCGAGCTCAAGCTCTTTCACGTAAGTTCCGACTCCGCCTCTGAAGAATCCGTTTGATCCGCCGCCCGGTGCATTGGGGTCTCTCGGCTGGGTGACGCTGTAGTCGTTCGGAAGGTCTACACTTTTCCAGCCGTTTGTGCCGGGAGCGTTCAATGACCAGCCTTTTGAGATACATATTTTCTTCATGTTCCTGCCCTTTCGTTATATTATTATAATGTAATTATTCGCATTTGTACAGGGGAATTATAAAACAGCCTCGCACCGGAACGAACGGACTCCCATCTCTCCGAGCCTCAGCCGTGCCGTTTCAAGCTTTTCTTCGTCTGAGAACAGAGCGAAAACCGACGGTCCGCTTCCGCTCATCATCGCGCCGTCCGCACCGCAGTATAGCATTTCGCGCCTGATTTTTTCCGACTCCGGTCGTATCGGCAGAATCACGTCTTCAAACGAGTTGTACATTTTTTTCGGAATTTCGCCGTTTCTGAGACTGAGTATCACCTCGTCTGACGTGTGATTTTCTCTTTTTCCGGCTTTGTCAATGAGGGCATATGCTTCCGGCGTGGAGACTCCCTCTGCGCTCTCAGCAATCAGAATGTGGTATTTAGGCTTCGGAATCGCGAGTTTTTCCAGCTTTTCACCGATTCCGCGGCATATACAGCACCCTCCGACGACACAAAATGGAATATCCGCGCCGACTTGTGCTCCGATTCTGCACAGCTCTTCCTTGGACAGAGATGGAGCGCACATATCGTTCAGCAGTTTCAATACGGCCGCGCCGTCGGTTGAGCCACCCGCAAGTCCTCCCGATTTCGGAATCCGCTTTTCGATGTGAATCCGCGCGATTTTTCCGCTTATCCCGGTGTGCGAGAAGTATTTTTCGGCGCATTTGTACGCTATATTTGATTTGTCCGTCGGGAGAGAAGCGTCGTCGGATGTAATGATGATCTCGTTGTCCGCCGGATTTCCCGACTCACACAGCTCAAGCGTCACGGTGTCGGAGAGCGAAACTGCCTGCATTATGCTTTCGATTTCGTGATAACCGTCCGCCCTGCGCTCACCTACGCTGAGGTAGAGGTTGATTTTTGCGTATGCTTCAATGCTTTTTTTCATTCTGTTAATATTTTCAGTGTATCAGCTTGATCAGCGCGTTCTGCTTTGCGTCTACTGCCCCGATCGGACAAAGTTCGCCGCAGCAGTAGCATTTGATGCAGTTTTCGCGGTTGATTTTCGCGGTCTTTTTGCCTTTTTTCGTTACAATTTCAATCGTGTGTCTCGGACAGGAGCGTGCGCAGACTCCGCAACCGACGCATTTCTTTTTGTTGACCATCGGCTTTGTCTCGAAGAACGCGGCAAGCCTTCCTCCGAACAGATCGGGCAGATTTTTTAAAAATTTACCTGAATCCGTGTCGGGCTTCTTGAAATCAAAAACAGGGTAGTCTGCCATTCCGACGACGGGAATTTCCTCAGCCGAACGGGTGACAAGACCTCTCTTTGCGGCACAATCGAGGTACGGCACGATTCCGTCTGAGCCGATAATGTGTTCGGCGACAACATCAAGTGAAAACGGGGAGCGCGATGCGAGGAGAAGTCCGGTTTTTTTCGGTGTGCCGTATGACGGGCCGTTTCCCTCCATCGAGACAACCGCGTCGCAAACCGCTATGAACTCCTTTTCGCGCAGCACATATTCGGCGAGGTCGACCAGCATCTCGGAGAAATCCTCAATCCGCGGGAAATTCGAGTGCATTTCAAATTTTTCGACCCCGGGAATGATGCCGAACAGGTTTTTTGTCGCGCAGCTCATCTGTGTCAGCGTGTGCGTTTTCAGCTTGCACATATCGACGACTACGTCACATTCGAGAAAAGCGTTTATGACGTGCAGATTTTTCAGCTTCACGCCGTTTGTGTGTACGGATTTATAAGTGAAATCGCCGTTTATTTTCAGAATATCGGACTCAAGCGGGGCAATTCCGCAGGTTTTATAAACTATCGAGAGGGACTGCGCATTGAACGGGCCTCCGGGTGAGTCTGCTGCGGTGACTGAGGCTGCTCCGAGCTCGTGCAGAACCTCGGCGGCGGCTTGAACAAATGCGGGGTGAGTGGTAGCTCCGTGCTCGGGCTTTTTGGCGAGGACCAAGTTCGGCTTGATGAGCACTCGCTTTCCCTCAATCAGTTTCCGGCCGGCTCCGATGCTTTCAAAAGCTTCTCGGAGGATATTTTTCAGCTTTTCGGTTTCGTAATCCTCGCAGGGGGAGATAAAAACAGGTAAATTATTCGGCATTTTGTATCCTTTTGTCTGTGTTTATGTATTGCGCAGCAAATTCTTTTTTGCCATTATACCATAAATGAAATTATATATCAAGAAAATCAGCAATAAATAAAAAGTCCGGCTGATACAAAATACCAACCGGACAAATATTATTTAATTGGGTTTAAAATCAGCCGAGACGTGCTTCGAGAGCAGCGAGTTCTTCCTTGAGCTCTGCGGGAACTCTGTCGCCGATCTGAGCGTAGAACGCCTTGATGTTTTCGCAGTCTGCCTTCCAGCTTTCCTTGTCGATGGTGAGGAGCTCGCGGATTGTGTCGATTGTAACGCCGTCGAGACCTTCGATGTTGATGTCTTCAGCCTTCGGAACGTATCCGATAGGTGTGAGCTCAGCGTCAACTGTGCCTTCGCAGCGGGCGAGGATCCAGAGAAGAACTCTCATGTTGTCGCCGTATCCGGGCCAGATGAAGTTGCCGTTGTCATCGGTTCTGAACCAGTTTACATGGAAAATCTTGGGAGCGTGGGGAATCTTCTTGCCCATTTCGAGCCAGTGAGCGAAGTAGTCGCCCATGTCATAGCCAGCAAACGGACGCATAGCCATCGGGTCGCGGCGTACAACACCGACTGCACCGGCAGCTGCTGCGGTTGTTTCGGAAGCCATGATCGAGCCTACGAAAGTACCGTTCTGCCATGATGTGGACTGATATACCAGCGGAGCGGTCTTTGCACGGCGTCCGCCAAATACGATTGCGGAAACGGGAACGCCTGCGGGATTGTTGAATTCCTTGGAGAGGCAGGGGCAGTTGACAGCCTTTGCGGTGAATCTTGAGTTCGGGTGAGCGCCGGCAGTCTTGACCTTGTCGTTCTTGTCGTACTTTGTGTAGTCCCACTTTTCGCCGCGCCAGTTTTCTGCGTTCTTCGGCGGGTTGTTGTCGAGGCCTTCCCACCAAACGGTGTTGTCGTCGAGGTTGTGGCAGACGTTTGTGAAGATTGTGTCCTTCATGCAGGTGTGGAGAGCGTTCGGGTTGGACTTTTCGTTTGTGCCGGG
>JBJFHS010000030.1:0-5649 GCA_051893885.1 Eubacteriales bacterium | reverse complement strand
TCCAAAAAGACCGGCAATCGTTCATCCGCCATTTTCTGATTCTCACAGGTGCAGCAGATGTGGACGTTCTCATACCCATTCCCCCAGTCATCCGGCAGACCGATATAAAACCGCTCGGGACGCTTTGTGACGAAGAAGAAGTTCAAATCCCGCCTCTCGCGTATCATACGCCATGCTTCAGGTCTCCACTCATCCGCATCCGGGTGAAAGAAGTCGGAAGTGAAGCAGGTGTAAACGAAATCTCCGTCCGGCTGTAAATAATAGCTTCCGTCACGTTTTCTGCGTACAGGAAGATTGAAATTTTTTGTTTTCTCAACCACAGAGGAGTCCTTGCCGAACCCGGAATCGCGGCGGTACACATAGCAGTTCAGGCATCCGGCGCTGATTTTTGTACACCCGTGCCACAGGTTCCATGTTGACATAATAGCGCGGCTCCTTTCGGGGTCAGAGTGAATGGGATGTAAATATTATACTAAGCAATATTTAATATATCTTTTTCATCTCTAAAAAAATTGTATAGCCCACAGGTAAAATATAAAATAAACCGACATAAGTATATCACACTGCATAATAAAAATCAAGTATTGAAAAATATGAAAATTTAGAATATAATTTATCTGAATTTCAGTAAATGGCTTTGATACGGAGGAAGTAAAGTGAAGGATTATAAGAGATTACCGGCATATGGTATGTACACACTGGCTTTGTTGATTTTCGGAACAAACGGCATTTTCGTTTCAAATATATCATTATCCGGCAGCCAGATCGTTCTGATGCGCACACTCATCGGCGGGATTTTGCTGACCTGTCTGGTTTTGTTTTGCGGAGGGTTTGACAAAGACCGGGTGCGGGGAGAGCGGACGATGCTTCTCATTGGCGGAGCTGCACTCGGGCTCAATTGGGTGGCACTTTTTGAGGCTTACAGGCTGCTTAATGTCAGTCTTGCAACACTGATTTACTATGCAGGGCCGATTCTTGTGATTCTGCTGTCTCCGATTCTTTTTCGTGAAAAGCTGACGGTGAGAAAGTCGATTTCGGTTATTATCGTAGCAGTTGGCCTTATCTGTATAAGCGGTAGCATCGTCGCGGCAGGAATGAATTCATTGGGGCTGCTATTTGCGGCGGTTTCGGCACTTTTTTATGCTGCATTGATCGTTTTTAACAAAAAGATTACACGCACAAGTGGGCTTCAGACTGCGGCAATCGAATTGGATGTGGCTTTTGTCGTCGTGCTGGTTTATACGCTATGTACTTCGGGTCTGCCGCATCTGACTCGGAGTGATTTGCCGTACATCGCAGCAATCGGATTTATCAACACCGGACTTGCATATTTTCTGTATTTTTCCGGCATACAAAAGCTGTCGGGTCAGTCCGTTGCATTGATCAGCTATCTTGATCCGGTTTCGGCACTTCTGTTTTCGGCAGTCCTTCTGAATGAATCAATGACACCCGTGCAGTTTGTTGGTGCCGTGCTGATTATTGGAGGGGCCATGTTCGGTGAAATCAAAAAGAAGAGTGTCAAGCCCGAAAAGAAAAACGGGGAAGTATGAACCAAAAGAATGAATATGTCAAAAAACGGGCGGTTTCCATAATGCGGAGACTGCCCATTTTGTATTTCAGATTATTCTTTAACAGCCGCAAATAATGTCATCTCGGTGGTATTATCTCCGCTGACCGCGATATCGTAATGCTCGGGTTTGTCTTCTCTGTATTTTCCGTTGGTCACAGGCGCGTAGATTACGGTTTTTCCGCCGTTTATCTCACATTTCGCAGGTGAACGCACGAAGAATACGGAGCAAAGCTCAACATTACCGCCGTTTACCGTTACCGCAGTTTTGCCGGGCGCGACGATGTTCATCTGCTCAACGAAGATGTTTCCTCCGTCAAAAATTGCGGCATAATGAGGATCGCCCCACATCAGGGTGTTGTAAATCCGGTATTCTCCGGCGTCAGGCTCCGAGTAAATGTAGGAACGTCGTCCGTCGGCTTCGATATTGACAAGCTGGGTGTTGATAAGCTCCACCTTTTCGCATCCGCCGAGATAGAGAGCCACAAGTCCGCTGTCGGTGCCGTGTCCGATGAATTTTCCGCTTGTGCCTTTGCCGTTCTGCTTCTCAAAGGCCAGACCGTGACGCGCCGCGAATACGAATGTTCCGAGAAGATGCTCGTTTTCGTTATAGCCGAACTTCAGTGCGTCAAGGTATTTCATCTGATTATGCCAGAACGCGTGCCAGTTTTTGTTGTCCGGGTGATTCGGTAGGTCCGAGCGGAACCAGTAGTGTGGGTTGAACTGCATATTTTCCACCCAGCCTTCTCCTTCATTTGAACCGAGGAACGCGCCGCACTTGAACGGAGCTCCGGAAATATATGAAATGTAGTGTCCTTCCGACGGATACGTTCCCATGTCAAGGGCTTGCCACATATTCACGAACACCGTGTTGATGACATAGCAGTATTTGCCTCTTGTCTGAACAGCGAAGGGGTAGGGAATCGGGTCCTTTGAATCCTGATCGAGGTTGTAGAATACGATTCCGCGGATTCCGGATTTTTCTTCGAGAGTCATAAAGGGTTCCGTGTTTCCGTCTCCTTTGCCGTGGTTTGTGATAAGTACGCTGCCGCCTCCCATCGTGTGGAAAGGTACCTCAGCCACGCCGCGCAGCTCTACTCCTGTAGGAACATTGAGCGTGCCGTTGACCGTGTATCTTCCGCCTGCGAGATAGACGACACCACCGCCGGCTGTTTTTGCGTCGTTCAGTGCGTTCTGGATGGCTTCTGTGGAATCAATATCCGAGTTGCGGACTGCACCGTAGTTTTCTGCAAGGAAGAGGTTGTTCCGAGCGGCGTTGGCGTTATACGGATATTTTTTGAATCCTCCTCTTGATGCGGCAGGGTAATTTCTCGACTCCATCGTGTATTCCGGCTGAATTTCGGATTTGTTTTCGATTTTTACGTCATAGCCTGTGGAAGTGCAGCCCAGAATCTGAGCGGAGCTTACCTTATCGCAGAGAAGTACATCCATGCCGTCGCCATTGAAGCTGCACTGGATGAACGCGATTCCGCCGTTGGTACATTCTGCGGCATATGCGGCCTTGTTCCAGCCCTCGAAGGTGCAGTCGGCGAAGGTGATAAGTCCCTTACCGTTGTGGCTGACCAGAGTTTTATATCCGCCGTTTGATTTGATGTCCACACCGTTTAATTGAACCGCGGTTTTGAAGCTGTCCGCCGAAAGCACTGCCGCTGCAGACCTTTTATATCGCAGGTGATCGTGCTGTCGGACAGAGCGATTCCGTAAGGGTTGACGTCAATCAGCTCAATACCGATGTCGCAGTTGTGCAGCCTGACTCCCGAAAGCTGAGCATTGGGTCCGCTGTCCTTTACCGCAGTGATTTTAATGCCGGTTTTACAGTATTCCGCCGAAATATCGTAGCCGTATTCCCAGTCGGATCGTGCCATAAACAGCGCAGTGGTATTCTTCAATGTATATTCGCGGACTTTTTCGACGGGAGTATGAGTAAATTCGACATAACAGTCCGGGGTGATGTGCAGACCCTGCATACGTCCGATATCCGTCGTCATGTCTATGTAAAAGCCAACGTTCAGAGGAGTCATATACACGTTTTTGATAAAGTGAAGCTCGTTTCCGTCAGGTCCGCACTGGATTCCGCGCCAGGGGTTGACAAGAACCACGTTTTCCACTGTAATGCTGTCAACTCCGTGCTGTCTGATTGTAGGAGAATATGGCACGGGGTTTTCGATTGACTGCTCGGGATAATAGACAACGAGGTCTTTTATACCTGTGCAGGCCGCCAATGTTATCTGCGCATCACCGTCGGGCTCGTTTTTGCCGTATTTTGCGACTAAAACGGTGTTTTCTCCTGTCAGAGATTTATCGGTCGGGTCTTTTTCGCCTCTGATTATAACAGACGTGCGAATTTTCAGCGGTTCTGTGAGAATATATTCGCCCTTCTCAAGAAGTATGGTTCCGCCGCCGTTTTCAGCGCACTCGTCTACAGCTTTCTGAATTGCGGCTGATGCGTTTTCGCCAACATCTTCCGCTTTCAGCGTGATTGACACAACGGAGACATCATTTCCGCTTACTTTAAGTTTGTAATCAAACATTTCTTACCATCCTTTAAGGTTATTATGTTTCAGTTTTTTTGTTCTTTTGGCTGATACGAATATTTTTCATGTTGTCACTAACTTTTTTACCTATGTCCGGGAACATGATGAGATTTATTTAATTTATATGTACACAAAAAGGATGGATAAAGCCACCCTTAGTGTTTGTTAGATTTTGGGTTTATTCGGGAGGAACCTGCAGCAGCCACCTAATGATCCACACACATCTTTCGCGTCCCACGGCAGTTTAGCACAGATCATTACAAATCGTTTCCCAAATACATTTAGCGGCAAAGTCCGAGCCCGCATGGGAAGCATGAGCACCATCTTCCGCGTACATTTCAAGCTCCGGCATACTGTTTATATATTCCCACCAGTACTCACCGACTGGGGCGAGAAGTGCACCGATTTCATTTGCGATGTGTTTATGTACTTCGTTCATAGTAGTCTGTCTTTCCGGCTCATCCTTCTTTGCCCAGCATTCATAAATAATCGGAGTGCTGCCGGCTTTCCGGATCATCTCGTTCAGACATACAGCTGCATCTCTGAATTTATCTTCAGGGCCAAATGGATGCGCATGTTCCTGTAGGATGACGTAGTCGTAACCTCCATACAGAATATTAAAGCGTACATCAGGCTCCTCAGCGTGTTGAGCAAGATACCATCCGCCGTGGGCAATCATAGTGATCCGGCAGTCGTAACCAGCCTCAATCGCCCGATGCTGTACCATGAGCGGCATATCATTATAATAGGTGTGGCTATTTCCGATGAAAAGAATATTTAGTGACCTTTTTGACATTATCGTTTCTTCCTTTCGGTTGCTGAATTCTATCTATATCTTGTGATAAAAGGTTACGGCAGCGGTTATTTCCTCACGGATGATATTTTGTGTTATTATACCATATAATTGTTACGAAACGGTAAATAACATCTGTTTATTAAAAATATTATTCCAAAATAATAACATTAAAACTTGATAAACCGTACAAAAATCAGCTATAAATTACCATTCATATCAAGATGGAAGCTGCAAACGAAGTCGGTGTTAACCTTCAGAAGGGTTACAACAGCAACATCACCGCGAGAGAAGCCGGCTCGGTAGGCGGTCAGATGGTCAGGAAGATGAAAACCGTACGAAATGCGAAATATACCCGCGAAGACATAAAGGGCAGCGCAGACAAAAAACTAAAGACACTTTTGCAGCTGTATACCACAAAGGTGCCTTTTGTTTTATGTAATTCTTGCGTTTGCCGGGACATTACAGGAGCTTATTCGATATTTGCATATGCCTCCACGATTTTTTCGATTTTTGCCTGCCATGGTTTGGTTATGGATGCAAAAAAGGATGCAAGATTGCCGTTTATGGGGTTCCCGGGCCGATTTTCAACAATGGTGTTGGGGAATGGATCAAACATGGTGGAGTAGGCAAATGTAAAGTCCATCTGAGCACTTTCACGAATGATTTCAAGCATTTCCTGCACGGTTTCGTCACGGGTATATTTATCCTTCAGTGCCACCTCATAGTATGCC
>JBJFHS010000029.1:0-5656 GCA_051893885.1 Eubacteriales bacterium | reverse complement strand
TTATGCGTGACCCCACAATGGCAGCCGCAACCCTCGTAGGCGCACAGGCTGACGCAATGAAAACTGCAGCCGCAAACGAAGCCGGAGCAATGACAGGTTTCATGGGCATGGGTATGGCTCAGAACGCAGGCGGAATGAACGCGCAGAGCCTGTTCGCAATGGGTCAGCAGAATCAGCAGAATCAGCAGGCAGCTCGTCCTTCCGATGGAGGTTCGGCAAACGCAAACAGTTCACCTGCAAATAGCTGGAAATGCCAGTGCGGCGCGACTGTTACAGGCAAATTCTGCCCCGAATGCGGCACCAAAAAGCCCGAGCCGAAGCCGGTTAGCAGCTGGACGTGCAAGTGCGGCGCAACAGCTACAGGAAAATTCTGCCCCGAATGCGGTTCCCCGAAGCCTGTTGAAGCCGACGGCTGGACCTGCTCGTGCGGCGCGGTGAATAAGGGAAAGTTCTGCTCGGAGTGCGGTGCGAAAAAGCCTGCCGGAGTTCCCCAGTACAAGTGCGACAAGTGCGGCTGGGAACCTGAAGACAAAACTCATCCCCCGAAGTTCTGCCCCGAATGCGGTGACCCCTTCGACGACGGAGATATTGCCGGCTGATCGGGACTGAACAATACAAAGAAAAACAAACGATAATTGATTTTATAAATCCGACTTCTGCCGCCGTTACAGCTGATGCCATGCATTTATTGATAGCGGCGGCATAAGCATCGGAGAGGTGATAAAATGGGATTGTTTGACAAAAAATACTGCGACGTGTGCGGCGAAAAAATCGGACTGCTCGGAAACAGGAAGCTTGAGGACGGAAATCTGTGCAAGAACTGCGCCGCAAAGCTGTCACCGTTTTTCAGAGAGAGAAAAAACTCTACAGTTGCAGAAATAAAAGAACAGCTTGACTACCGTGAGGAAAACAAAGCTCGGCTGTCCTCTTTCCGTGCCACAAAAACCTTCGGAAACAGCACAAAAATCTACGTTGACGAATCCGCCGGCACATTCATCGTGACAAGAAGCCCGGACTGGAACAGCGCGAACCCGGACATCATTTCGTTTTCACAGGTGAGGGCGTGCAATACAAACATCAGTGAAAACAAAAACGAGATCATGCGTGAGGACGCGGACGGCAGGGAAGTCAGCTACAATCCGCCCAGATATGAGTATTCATACGACTTCACGGTTGAGATTTTAGTGGATTCCAAGTGGTTCAGCAGAATAGAAGTCGAGCTGTCCGACGGAAACTGCCCCGACAGCAAATCTTCTCAGCTGTACCGCGACTACGAAAATCAGCTGTTCGAGCTCACAGGCATCCTCACCGGCAAAAAAATATCTGAAGCCATAGAAACCGCAAAAGCCGCCGTGAATCCCGACTCAACCGAAACCGCATCACCGGCGGAAACCGCAAAAACCGACAACTCCAGCAAATGGATATGCGTCTGCGGCGGGGAAAACACCGGAAAATTCTGCGAATACTGCGGTACGGCAAAGCCTGCGGAATAACCCTATCAAATAAGTAAAATTTTAAATCAATAACAGAAATCGGAGGAAATGTCAGTGGCGGTATTACAGGAATATAAATGCCCGGCTTGCGGAGGCGCTTTGGAATTCAATTCGGAGCTTCAGAAAATGAAGTGCCCCTATTGCGATTCCGAATTTGATATGGCGGCTCTGGCATCACTTGACGATGATCTTGGCAAAAAAGAGGATATGTCGTGGAATACGGATACCGGAAGTCAGTGGCAGAGCGGCGAAGCTGACGGGGTGGCGGTCTACGTCTGCAAATCCTGCGGAGGCGAAATTGTCGGAGACAGCAATACCGCCGCGACCAGCTGTCCCTTCTGCGGAAACCCGGTGGTTATCAAGGGCAATTTCAGCGGTGAGCTGCGCCCGGACTGCCTGATTCCGTTCAAGCTCGACAAAAAAGCCGCGATCAACGCCTTCAAAAAGCATCTCACCGGCAAAAAGCTCCTGCCGAAGGTGTTCAGAAACGAAAACCACATCGAGGAGGTAAAGGGAATTTACGTTCCGGTGTGGCTGTTCGACGCGGACGCGGACGCAAACATCAAATACAGCGCAACAAGGTCACGCAGCTGGAGCGACAGCGAATACGATTACACCGAAACCAGCTATTATTCGGTCTGGCGCGGAGGAAGCATCGGCTTTGCGGGAATTCCGGCGGACGGCTCAACTAAAATCCCGGATGAGCTGATGGAGTCCCTTGAGCCGTACTTTACCGGCGACGCAGTTGATTTTCAGACCGCGTATCTTGCAGGCTACCTTGCCGATAAGTACGACGTCTCAGCGGAGGACAGCGTAAACCGGACAAACGAGCGTGTGAAAAACTCCACCGCACAGGCCTTTGCCGCTTCAGTGGAGGGATTTACAACAGTGACTCCCGAAAGCACCTCCATCAGGCTGCACAACGGTCAGGTCAGATACGCGCTGTACCCGGTCTGGATCCTGAACACCAAATGGAAGAATAAAAAATACACCTTTGCCATGAACGGTCAGACCGGCAAATTCGTGGGAGATTTACCCCTTGACAAAGGCGCGTATTACAGATGGTTCGCAGCTATAGCGTTAATATCCACCGCTGCGATATTCATTCTGATGCGGCTGATTTTCATGCTTTAAGGAGAGAAAAAATGAAGAAAAAAGTTATATCTGTAATTATTGCTTCGGTTTTCCTCTGCCTTTGCTTCGCCGTTGCTGCTTCGGCTGATGAATATAAAATCGCGCGGCTGGTGGACTCCGCATATCTGCTTGACGACTACGAGGCCATAGAGCTGCTTGATAAACTCGACGAAATCAGCGAACGTCAGATGTGCGATGTGGTCATCCTCACTGTGGATTCGCTTGGTGGAAAAACTTCAACGGAATACGCCGACGACTTCTTCGACTACTGCGGCTACGGCTTGGGCGCAAATAAAGACGGAATCCTTCTGCTCATCAGCATGGAGGAGAGGGACTGGGCGATCAGCACCCACGGCTACGGAATCACCGCATTTACTGACGCCGGTCAGGAATATATCGTGGATAAATTTCTCCCATCCCTCAGCAGCGGCGATTATTTTGAGGCCTTCAGTATTTTCGCAAATCAGTGCGACGAGTTCCTCACTCAGGCGAAAACTGGAGAGCCGTACGACAGCCACAACCTGCCGGAGGGTCTGATGCCGGTGGGGTACTTGGTCATAGCCATAGTTTTCGGTGTGGGAATCGCCTGCGTAGCCACTTCGAGCATGAAAAGACAGCTGCAATCGGTGCATAAGCAGACTGCGGCGTCGAATTACATCCGCGAAAACAGCGTGAACATCACAGACCGTCGCGAAATGCTGATCAATACCGTGGTCAGCAGAACCGAAAAACGGGTTGAATCCGATTCGGACTCCTCCGGCTCATCCACTCACACCTCGTCATCCGGAGAAACTCACGGCGGCTCAAGCGGCAAATTTTAACTGAAAATAAAACAACAAATACCTCCTTCTGCGGAAAAAAATCTGCGTCGGGAGGTATTTTTTGTCTTGATTTGCCGTCGGAAGTGAATTATCAGCCGTTTACTGCTCAACTACAGCGTCCGTCATTGTGTAGCCTTCAAGTGAGTTTTCCCTGACCTGAATGCAGATAAAACCAATTGCGGAATCGTCTGCGGCGGAAAACTGTCTCTTTGCTTTCGGAGAAATACGAATCCAGTCGCCCGCTTCAAGCTCAACAGTCTCACCGTCGATAACGGCTTTTCCTCTGCCGGAAAGAATGACATAGATTTCTTCGTTCTGCTTATGTGAGTGAACGAACGGAACACCTGCGCCTGCCGGTAAATTGTTAATGCTGATTTCGGCGCCGGTCAGATTAAGAAGGTCGTGAAGCTCAACTCTTGCGTCGCTGACTGTGCTCACTTTTGTGTAATTGCTCATGATAAATTCCTCCATGATATTTTATTTGATTTTCATTTTTATTATCGAACGTCTTTTTGTCCGCGATGATGTAACCGTGATTGTTACAACTGATATTATACACATTCCTGATGTAATGTCAATAGTTACAACGAAATTCTGCAAAAAATCAGAGCACTGCCCAAAAGACGACGGTGCTCATGTGACTTTTATAGATATTCTGCCATATCTTTTTTTACATCCTCAAGGGTGATTGACTTCAGTTCAGCTTCCATAGCCTCCTGTACCTTCAGAAGTTTGTCATCAAGTATATTGTGTATGCTTCCGCCGACCGGGCACTTGGGATTTGGATTTTCATGGAAGTGAAACAATTCACCGTTGCCGACACATTCTACCGCTTTATATATGTCAAGAAAAGAAATTTCATTCAAAGGCTTTGTAATAGACGCTCCGCCTGAACCTCTTGCAACATCCACAAGACCGGCGTTTTTCAACTGACCTAAAATTTTTCTGACAATAACAGGATTTACATTGGTGCTTCCTGCGAGAAAATCGCTTGTCACTTTATATTTGTCGTTGAACGTGTCGATACATATCAGAATATGAACTGCCAGAGTGAATCTGCTTGAAATCTGCAACCAAAACACCTCTCTTTCCTATTATTTTAACGCTTTGGAATATTTTTGTCAAGGTTTGCCGGTGCCGGAATCACGTCAGCCCTTGCTTCTCTTGTAAAACCTGCGTATGTACATCAGCAGCGCGACTCCGATAATGGGGAAAACCGCGGCGATGACCATACCGACCTTGAGTCCGATTTCTTCGGCAGTCATCAGAGAGGTTTGGCTGAGCTCTGCGGCGAAATTGCTGACCGAAACCCTGTCGACCACAATGCCCAGCAGCTGAGGTGCAACGGACGCCCCCATATCCCCTCCGGCCGCCATAAGTGCATACGCTGCGATACCCGGCGACGGAATTTTTTCTTCCATTAATATAAGAGTTCCCGGCCACAGCATTGAGGTGAACAGCCCGGTTAAGATGCAGGCGACAAACGAAACAACGGTGTTGCCCGCCAGACCTGCCGCAAGATAGCAAACCGACGCGCCTGTCATGCTTATAAGAAGGGTTTTCGTAATGTCGGGGGTGTATTTCGCATAAACGGAACGGCACAGAGCGAGCAGCAGGGCAAATACCGCCAGACCCAGAACATCTCCCACGGCCTTCGGTAGCAGCAGCGCGTTTTCCATATATCCCGAAATCCAGTTTGTCATGGTGTTCTCCGCCGCGCTGCCCAAGAATATGCAGAACACGCACAGCACGATTCCTTTGCCTCTTTTGCCGCTTCCTTTTTCGGATGAAGAAATGTTCATCTCGGGAATCGGCGAAATCGAGAACAGGAGAGAAGCGATAAGCGGAAGCAGCGCCCAGAAAACCGTCAGATATGCCCAATTCTCCGTTCCGAAGAAATATAAATACGCGGAGCTGATGAGAACAACGCTGACAACTCCCCAGCCGTACAGAGAGTGGAGCATACTCATGTCCTTTTCCGGGTGCTCGGACGGAATCGACGCCACAAGAGGACTGAGAAGCACCTCGCAGAGTCCGGCGGCAAGTGAAAACACAACGGTTCCCAGAACAAGTCCGGCGTATGCGTATTGCGGGAATAACGACGGGAGAATCGCATAAATCAGCAAACCGGTCGTTGTGAGCAGCGGCATGATGCGGATGGTTTTCTGAATGTTGAAGCGCGCGGAAAAGAAGGTGAAAATCAGGTCC
>JBJFHS010000028.1:0-5689 GCA_051893885.1 Eubacteriales bacterium | reverse complement strand
AGCTCCTATATCAAAGGCTTGATAGACGGAACAAATCTCGACAAGACAACACCCGAGGGAAAGGTTATCGCCGCTCTCGCTGAACTCTGCGACCAGATGGCTTCCGAAATCGAAACTCTCCGCGATGAACTCGACGTTGCTAACGAATACATCGAAGAACTCGATGAAGACCTCGGCGCGGTTGAAGAAATCGTTTACGATATCGACGATGACTGCTGCGACTGCGATGACGACGAGTGCGACTGCTGCGACTGCGACGACGAGGATGACGACGAATGTGGCTGCGGATGCGGCTGCTGCGATGACGAGGACGACGACGATGAGGAAGAATTCTACGTCGCTATGTGCCCCAACTGCGGCGGAAAGGTCTACTTCGACGACACCGTAAATCCCGAGGACGTGATCTGCCCCGCTTGCCAGAAGCCCCTTATTTCCGACGAGGATGAGGACGAGGGCAAGGACCTTTGATCTTCAAGTAAAATAAAAAAATCGGAGACTGCCTTTTGCGACAGCCTCCTTTTTGTTTAATGCTTTTTCGCGTACTTTTTCAGCTCGTTTTCGATTGATATAAACTCCTCACTCTCACGGATGGGGTCGAAAACGGCGTCACCCATTTCACCCAGCTGGTGCATGGTGTCGTTATGGTCGATGTTGTGATAAACTCCGCCGAACTTTTTTCCGCGCAGCAGCAGACAGGTGTACTCGGAGTCCGGGTCGTAGGTAGTGTCGTTTATTATCAGCTGCTCCGATGCGGTTTTAAGACATTCGATAGCCTTGTCCAGCTCGTTTACTTTCATGTACAGCTTTGCCAGCGAAATGTAACTCCACCCGATTTCCTGACGGAAGAAGCCGTAATTTCCGTCCTCAAAGATGATTTCCATAATCGCGAAATATTTTTTGAAAATTTCAATTTCTTCTTCGCTCGTAAATGCCATGCTTCCGCCGTCAAGCGCAGTGTTGTAGAAATGTAATTTTAAATACAAATCTGAAATAAAAGAATGCAGCATATCACGCTTTAAATTAAACATCTTTGTACCGCGGTAGATTGAGACAAGCATATCGCTTTTTGTCAGGTCAGGTAACTCATTTGCGAGCCTGATTGCTTTTTCATCTTCGCCTACGCCGGGATAAGTGTAGCACAAAAGCTGAATCGCGCTGTATCTGAGGTCTGTGTCCGTACATTCGGAAAGAATTTTTTCACCGAGCGATATAACTTCCGCTGTCATCCCGTCATATTTGTCCGCGTTTTCCGGCTCATCGCGCACTCTCCACATACACGACATGAGGTTGAACATGATTTTATAGCTGTTCGGAAATTCGCGCAGTCCTTCACGCAGAATCCTCGCACCGTCGCTGTTATAGCCTTTGCTCCAGTAATTTTCGGCTTCTTTTAAAATTTCGTCAATGCGTTTTTCCTTCTGCGTGACGTCGATTTCAAGCAGAACATCCGCGCTGACGCCGAAAATGTTTGACAGAATCGGCAGCTGAGATATATCGGGCGAAGCTCTGCCGCACTCCCACTGTGACACCGCTCGTGAGGTGATTCCAAGCATATCGGCGAGCTGCTCCTGAGTAATGTCACGCTCCCGTCTCAGTCTTTTGATTACGTCTCCAATTGCCATGGTTGATTTCTCCGTTCAATAAAATTCAAAAGCGCTTTTGTGATTATAGTTTAACATGAGCGGACTGAATTATCAACGAATCATTTGTGGAATCAAATCAAAGCGAGATTATACTTTTCCCATCTCTGATTTGATTTTTGACGGACTATATCTCGCATACGCACATCGGAGAGGGAAGCGGATTGGATTTGATATACTCAAGCTCTCCGTCGCTCTTTACGCAAAACAGCGCGAGGGAATTCTCAAATGTATTGGAGCAGACTGCGTACCGGCCGCCCGAGATGAGCGTGAAATGACGCGGATGATTGCCCATCGACGGTATGCGTGAGACAAGCCGCAGCACCTCTCCGACCTCGAAGTGACATATGTAGTCTTTGGTGCCCCTGTTCGAGCGGTTTGTCGCGTACAGATGATGCCCGTCGGGGGAGAGAACTATCTCCGCTCCGTCTCCTTTTGCCTCCGAATCAAGCATATCGTACGTGCGTATGTATTCGAGCCTGCCGTCGTCCCACGAAAATTCCGCAATTGTGCTGCCGAGCTCGTTTATCGCCCAGAGCTTTTTGCCGTCGGGTGAGAACAGTGCGTGGCGGACTCCGTGACCGGGCAGAACCTTTGTGCGCGAAATCTCGTTCAGCTCACGGTCGTAAACTATAACCGAGTCGAGTCCGAGATCACACGCAAGCACGTAACGCTTGTCCGGCGAAAAAATGCATTCGTGAGCGTGCGGACCGGACTGACGCGACTTCATCGTACCGAACTCACCCGACTGCAGAACCGCTCTGCCGCCCTTTTTTGAGACAACACCGTCGTCGTAATTCGCAAAATACACGTCGTCTCCTGATTTGCAGAAGTGACAGACGTTCTGACCCATCGTCGGACAGATTTCACTCACTCTCTCCCCGGTCTGAACAGAGTATTCGGCGTATCCGTCTCCGTTTTCGGGGTCGCGGAAAGCAGCACAGAGCCGATCGCCGTCAATTTCGATCCACTGGGGATGCTTGATGTCGATTTTTCCGTCGGTTCGGAAAACAAAATCGGACGTCAGGGTGATTCGGTAAGCTCCGCCGTCAGCTCTGTCGGATGCCGCGTAAAATTCCGAAATAATATCGTTTGCCATATTGATTGTGTTTCTCCTGTTTTTTTGTATATTTTAACATAATAAGGCGCTACAGGCAAGGAGGAATTGTAAAATAAAAATTTTATAAAAATATCCAAATACTATTGACAAACACGTCTGGCTGTGCTATAATAATAAAGCTGTCGGAAATCAGTTGCCCCATTAGCTCAGTAGGTAGAGCACTTGACTTTTAATCAAGGTGTCCGGAGTTCGACTCTCCGATGGAGCATATCCCTTGTACCATATCGGTATGAGGGATTTTTTATGTCTGTAAAGAGAAAAAATGTCGTAATGGTGATTTACAACAATAGTTATACATATAATTTTACACATTTTTTCCATTAGTGATAATTGATTTTTTGATATAACTATGATATACTGAATAATGAATTGTTAAACATATTATAACAATTGTAGTTATTTAAACGTACATATAAGTATGGCTTTTGAGGCGTCAGTCTATTTCAATACATATCGTACAAACTGCCGCATAAATTCGGGTTTTGTTCAGCGCGGTTACAGATAAAAATTTCATATACTGCGCAATAGAATTTATAGGGCAGACGGAAGATTATCCGCTGTCCGTTTTTGTTTAATAAGGGGATACCGTATGACTGATAAGGAATTACAGCGATTAAACCGCAGCGAACTGCTTGAACTGCTGATATCACAGACAAAAGAAAACGAAAAACTGAAAATCAGACTTGAGCAGGCGGAAGAACAGCTGCGTGACCGAAAAATTGAAATCGACAAAGCCGGATCCATTGCCGAAGCTGCACTGTCGCTGAGCGGTATATTTGATGCAGCACAGAACGCGGCTCAGCAGTATCTTGAAAATATTCAGCTGCTGAACAGTCGTCAGGAAGAAATCTGCCGCGATATGCAGACCAACGCGGAAAAACAAGCCGAAGAAATAATGAACAACGCCCGGAAATACAGTAAAAGAGCGCATGATGAGGCTGACTCCTATTGGAGAGAGATTATTGCCAAAGCCACGGCGCTTCTCAGAGATCAGGATGTTCTGCGTCAGGCGGTTGAATCGGCGAAGGCGGAATTGAATGAAGAAGAAAACTGACGACATAACCGTAATGCCCACGCTCGAGCAGCTGAACTCGGAGCTGGAAAGAGTCAGATACAACAGACGTTACAAGCGTGTATTCAGAAGCACTGTATATTCGCTGATAGTCGTTGCGGCGGTGGCTGTGCTGGTAGCTACGATTTTTATGCCGGTGCTGCAGATTTACGGAGCCTCAATGACCCCGACTCTTGACGAAAACGACATTGTGCTTTGTATAAAAGGCTCGGCATTTGAGCAGGGCGACCTTGTTGCGTTTTATCTGGGAAACAAAATTCTGGTAAAGCGATGTATTGCTCTGCCGGGTCAGTGGATCGACATTGATTCAGACGGAAACGTTTATGTGGATGACAAACTGCTGAGCGAGCCGTATCTGACGGACAAAGCATTCGGCGACTGTAATATTGAATTGCCGTATCAGGTTCCCGACAATCGGTATTTCTGTATGGGCGACCATCGTTCTACTTCCGTGGATTCGAGAAATACCTCCGTGGGATGCGTTGCGGAAGAGCAGATAGTTGGGAAAATCGTTTTCCGCATCTGGCCTCTCAATAATTTTGGAACATTGAAATAGAAAGACCGGTGATGACTTCATGAATAACAGCGTTCTGAAGGACGCGAATACATATAATGAAAAGCACAGGCGCAAAAAACGCTGGTATAAGATTTTTATCTGTCTTGCCGCAGTTGTGGTATTCTGTACCACATATGCCCTGATACTTCCGGCTATTACGATGGAGAGAGAGACCTGCGATATACCGGAGCATACACACACACTTGAGTGTTACAGACAGATCACATCGGTACCCGGCGTCAGGCCCGTATGCTCTCCCGAAAGACTGGAGCTTCATCAGCATACACGCCAATGTTATGATTATAATGGCGAGTTGATATGCGGATACGCGGATTTTGTGGTACATCAGCACGACGCGTCCTGCTATGATGAAGACGGATATCTGTGGTGTCCTCTGCCGGAAATCTATACCCATACCCACACAGAGGATTGCTACGAAGAGCCTGTGTATGAAATAACGGATCCTGTAATAGAATATGAGTTCTTCGCGCCCTATGATGACGAACCCACAGTATTCATCGACAACAATGATATTTATATGGAAGAATACTCCGATATGAATATTTTTGATGAGGCGGAATCCGAAGAATCGGACGAAGATGCTTTGACAGAGGATGAATCCGGCGAACAAGACGAAAAAATATATTACAGCTTCCCGGAAGAGGAGCATGAAGAAAGATTTTATAACTATATCGATGAACCTCTGATGCCGGTAACACCTGTGAAGCCGGTTCTGATCTGTGAAATCGAGGAAGTGATTCTGCATGAGCATACCCATAAATGCTTCGACATAATGGGAAATCTTATATGCGGAAAAACTCAGGTGCTGGAGCATTATCACACGGCGGACTGCTTTGAGGAATGTGAAATACCGATTGACACAGATACACTGACTTGCGGTCTTGAGGAAGATGAAAATCACACCCATACGCCGCTGTGTTACGGCACATGGGAACTGATTTGCGAACTTGAGGAACATACCCATACGGAAGAATGTCAGCCGAACCTAAACTTAGGCGAAACAGAAACCGAAACAGAGGAAACTGAGTCAGAAGAAACTGAAACAGAGGAAACTGAGTCAGAAGAAACTGAAACTGAAGAAACTGAATCAGAAGAACCTGAAACTGAAGAAACTGAATCAGAAGAACCTGAAACAGAGGAAACTGAATCAGAGGAAACTGAATCAGAGGAATCTGAAACCGAGGAACCCGAACCTGAGGAAAGCGAAACCGAGGAACCCGAACCTGAGGAATCTGAAACCGAGGAACCCGAACCTGAGGAAAGCGAAACCGAGGAACCCG
>JBJFHS010000027.1:0-5706 GCA_051893885.1 Eubacteriales bacterium | reverse complement strand
TTATAAATTTAAGTTACGAAATCAAGGTATTCCATACGGCTATCTCGAGCAGGGTCTCGGCGGTCCCTGCGAGCTCACTCCACTACTTCTGAGGTCGAGGATCGCTATATCCCCCCGCGAGGCCAGCTGACCAGTCCGAAGTGATACCGCCACCATACCACTACACGAGAAATGATAACAACCGATTGAAGTTCTTTGCTAAGCTTTCTTTCAAGAAAGCGTCCCGTCTCCCCCGTTCCCCCCCGTTCCCCATCAGCCTAACTCAACCTCGCCCGATGCGCATTATCGGGATAAGGGAGCGGATTCCGGAGGGAGTGCCGACGAACATTGCAGCAGCGGGTTTTCCGCCGACATAGACGTTTGTTTTGATTACGTCGAGAGAGCCGGTGTCCGTCCAGATCGACGAGGTGTAGAATGAGTAGTCGGCGACGGCACGAACCCGGTATGAGACACTGTCCCAATCATCGCCGACGGTTTCGGAGAAGGACTCGGAGCTGCCGGAGTAGATAAGGGAGTAGCCTCCGCCGTTGACAGCGCGTTCAAGCTCGCAGGAGGATGACGCAAAATTGTCGTTCGGCCTTTTCCACGAAATTTTTACCGGAGCACCGGAGACCGGGCAGCTGACCTTCATGTCATACGGCGGGAAGTGCTGCTTTTCTCCTGCGGCAATAAGCTCGCGCGTCTCTGCCATTGTCAGACCTATGTAGTCCCCGACCGCATCTTCGGAGCCTGAATACAGCGCGGCATAGGCACGGATAGTCAGCCTGTCCCCCTCTTTGATCGAGAAGTAATACTGCGTGCTGTCGCCGGTGATTTTCGTCGGACTTACGTGTCTCCTGCTTTCAAATGTACCCCCGCTTTCCGCACGATATACCCTGTACTCTATCTGAACAAGGCACGCGTGATATCCCTCGGGTGCGCCGATGCTCCAAGAGAGCCTGAGGTTGCCGTTTTCGTTGCGGATGCCCTCAATCGAAAGCTCAAGCGAGGGAGACGGGCCTGCGGCAGAGCTTTTCCACGAGATGTCCGCGCCGTCAGTGTGATTTTCACCGTCAAAGTAAACCGCCGTTCCTATATGCACACTTCTGACGCTGTCGGAATAGGCAAACTGCGCGGTCAGAGGGGAGTCAAACGGCACGCCGGAGAGATATTTTGTCACGCCGTTGTAGGTGACGGGCACGCTGACGCCATCGGGATAGCTTTCCCTCTCGACAGCCATGGGTGAAAGAGTGACGCAAAGGGTGTTTCCGTCCGTTTCGACCGAGAAATAGGAGAAAACCGGCACCCCTTCAGCTTCATAGCCCGTATATTCGCCTATTACAAAATTCGACATGGATTTGTATAGCAGCTTCATTTTATTGTCTGCACCTCCGAAAAATATGTGTTTTCTGAAATCATCACTCGGTCAGCTGAATGAAAATCTCGCCCTCAGCAAGGGTGTCCGGCACATTCGTACCATACGATATGTTTCGCACAACGGAGACTCCCGTGGATTCGGGCGCGGCTTTCAGATTGCCGGTCATCACGGCGCCGCTCTTTCTCGCAAAATCTGATGCGGGGCTTCCGTCGAGCATATTCGCGTTCTGCGCAAGCGACACTATCCCCAGTGCGTCGACAGTGCTCGTGACAAAGCCGCATTTGTTGGAATCTGCGCGGGTGTCGGTTATCATGTCGTCGGTGACCCCTGATGCGCCGGACGGAATTGTGATTTCGGCGAGCGTCAGGTACTTTATGCTGTCCGACGAAACCGGAGTGTCGCTCGAAGCACACAGCGAAAACTCTCCCGCGGGTATATTGAGCTGCAATGTGACGTAGTACGAAACGCCGGGCGAAAGTGTGAGCGAGATCGCGCTTTTCTGCCAGGCCATGTAGCCGGAAATCCACGCGATGCCGCCTTCGGTCTTAATTGTAAATCCGCCCGCGCAGTCAATCCTGAAGCTGTCCTCCCCGAACAGTCCGTCGGAGTAAAAGCACGAGATTATTCTGGCGAAAAACGAGGAGTCCACGGCCTTGTTCCCGCGCGGAAATCCCCCGACATTCTCCACCACTTCTGTAGAATCAAACATTCCTCCATAAACAGAGGCAGATATAGTAGGCATAATTCAATCTATCCTTTCTTTAATTATAAAATAATGTGAGTGCAGCAGGGGAGACAGGGGAAACGGGACGCTTCTTGTAAGAAGCTTGGCAAGAACTTCAAAATGGGTTATCTATTAATGTGAAATGCTATGGTGGCGGTATCACTTCGGACGAGTCAGTCTGCCTCGCGGGTTGATTTAGATATCCTCGACCCGAAAAAGGGTGGAGCGAGCTCGCAGGGACCGCCGAGACCCTGCTCGAGATAGCCGTATGGAATACCTTGATGTAGTAACTTAAATTGTTCGTGGTACTGACTCGCGTGCATGGTGGAGAATAACTAAACTTATAGTTCCGCAGCTGACTAAAATCGTTTGTTCGCTTCAAAACGACGTGAGTCAGTATTACTATATAGTAAGTTAGCAAATCACGGTGTCCCATACGGCTATCTCGAGCAGGGTCTCGGCGGTCCCTGCGAGCTCACTCCACTACTTCTGAGGTCGAGGATCGCTAAATCCCACCGCGAGGCCAGCTGACCAGTCCGAAGTGATACCGCCACCATACGCACTGAACGAGAAATGATAAAAACTGATGAAGTTCTTGCCAAGCTTCTTTCAAGAAGCGTCCGTTCTCCCCGCGTCCCCCCGTTCCCCATCCATCAAACTAACGCTCGGTCAGTTCAGATTTCCATTGCATCGCGGAATTTTATGGTCTCGCCGAAATAGGGGTATACCGTGACCTCGCCGCTTTCGGATACCGTGTCGACAGCCGTAAGACGCAGGGATGTGCAGAGCCCGAGCTCCGCGTCTGACACACCGCAGATGTCTCCGAGGGCGTAGTCAAGTCCGAAAACGGGGGACGCGGCGGGGGAACTCTGCGCCGATACACTGAGAACCGACGGATACTTCGCGAGAGCTTCCTCACCCCTCTGCCTGAGCGCGGCGCGGTACTTTTCCTCGTCGTCGTATTTTGAGGGATTGACGTCAGCCGCCTTTTTGTATATCTCCCTCACACCCGCCGTGCTTCCGGAGCTTTTGTCAACCTCAACTATCGCCCCGTCGTAGCCCTCGACATACGCAAGGTTGCACAGCTTTCCGTCGTCTTTCTCAAACTCAATGCTGAAAATGTTCCCGTAGGATGAGGAAAATACCGCACGCTGCTCACCCGATTCATCGCCGCCGGATAAGTCCCTTCCCTTTATTATCCTGAGAACCGGAATCGTGTCGTCCTTTCCGAGAGTTACCGAAAACGACGCACCGTATGGCCGAAGCACTCCGTAAAGCCAGTCCGACATCCTGTCCCAGTCCCACGTAAGACTCACCGAATCCGCAAAATCCGCGCTTCCACCCAAGTCAACTTCAACCGGCAGAGCGCGCAGATTGTCCCCGACGGCGGAAAGTACGGCAGAAACCCCACCGACCGCGCTTCCCTTTCCATACATAACCCGGTCTCCGAGCAAACCCTCGAGCATACAGCCGCCCACCTCGCAGTCGTTTGGAGAGCCCGCCGTCACGTCCGTTGTAACGTATGTTATCCGCCCGCACCTGCACCTACCGCTCCTGTCGTATTCCGTCCGGATGTACGAAGCCGACTGACATAACCCGGCAAAAGAGCGCGGCAGGTGAATCGCAAACGAGCCAACCTCGTAGTATTTTTCAGACCAAACCGCCGAGGTAAACGTGTCTATCGGCCCCTCAAGCAGCGAAAAGTCGGATTTAAGAAAATACAGCTCCATAAAAGCCCTCCTGTCACATTCCGAAATAAAGCGGCGTGTATTCAATCTGCGCATCAATAAATTCCCCGCCCGACTCGCAGGTCACCGTAACCGTCGATTTACCGGACGGCAGGCTGAAAAACGTGCTTCCCTTGTCAAATGAGCTGTACCTCTCGCCGTCGATGAATATGCTTTTGTGGTGCGCCCGCGTGTCGATAACGAGTACCTGAGAGTCGGAAAGCGTTGTCGGGCAGAGAATGTACTCCTCTCCGAGCTTCACCCCGGGATTCACCACACTTCCCCCGCTCGCCCTGATCGTTGCAACAATGCCGCACTCTCCGTCTCCCGGGTTGTCGATCTCAGCCGAATCCGTGGTGCGGTACATCCCAGCAACCGTTCCCGCGCCGGAGAAAAAGTTCATCGGAAATGTCAGCATCGGAGAGCAGTCGCGAAAAGTCTTTGTCACACTGACGGAATCCTCGAAGAACACGGCGGGAGCAATGAACGAAAGAGTCGCCTCAATTGAATCGGAGAGAACCCCGCGGGTGAATATCGCTTCGTCGTACGGTATCACCCCGATTCTGCGGCTGACTCCGTAGAGATTTACCTCGAGCGCGCAGTCGTTTTTCGGGTTCATCATTGAGACAAGAGTGTGACGGGCAGCGTCTGACTTCTCTCCGCCCCCGATAAGCTCAAATGTCAGCTCAAGCACACGCTCGCCGAACCGCCTTTTTGACGGATATCCGCCGACACACGACGCATACGGACTTATTTTTACCTCAAAGCCGGTGCAGTCAAAGCCGGAAAGCCCGCCTTCAATCAGCCTTGCAGAGCTTTCGGGTGAAATTTCAAAAGTCCGCGCAGCACCCGACGGAGAAACCGACGAAAAAACTATTTTATAGCTGTTAGTCATGACCTTTTAAGCAGAGCCTCGCTTTCACGTTTGATTTTTTTAGCGGTGAGATACGGGGACGAATCGCCGTCGCGCAGGTAAATGTTCTGCGTCAGCCGTCTGCCGTCGTTCACCTGAGTCCCATATGAAGCGCGCATCCTGTCAGCGTAAACCGAGTCGAGCGCGGATGAGACATACTCCCTGCCGGAGACAATGCCCTCCGCAATTCCGCGTGAAATCATGACGCCGACCTCATCCCTCATGAGCGCGGAGGGAGACTGAATTTTGTAATAATCCTTGACCGCACTCTCCGCCTCTGCCGAAACCGCTCTGATAGCGGAGATAATTTCGTTTCCCGCCGCACGAATACCCGAGGCGATGCCGGACATCATGCTGTGACCGATTGAAGACCAGCCTCCGCCCGAAAAAGCCGCAACAGCACTGTCAGAAACGCTTTTAGCCGCAGCAGTAACCGCAGATGAAGAAGAAGTCATGCCCGCCGCAACCGACGACACCGCACCTGCCCCCGCACTGCCCCATGAAGCCGAGGTAAAAGCCGATATCGCGCCTGAAGCAAGGGTTGACATAGCGGCGGTGACGGAAGCGGAGGAGGACATTATCGCTTCGCTGATACCGGAAAGCGTGCTGTAAACTCCCTCGCCGACGCTGAACGCCTGAACTGGGGCAACCAGCGCCTGATTCAGCTGATTCCCCAGCATCCCGAGCTGTGACTCCAGTGCAGCAGCGGCAGAAGAAACAGCGGAAGTGTCAAGGCTTACGCCTATTACTACCGAACCATCCATAAAATTTTGCGAACCTCCTTTTGTTATTTTTTAGTATTTAAATATTAGGTTTTTTAAGGAATAAAAGACTTCGCCTTTTAAATTTAATTTTTATCTCCTGCGCGGAGGGCGCATAAGGAGGTTCCGAAGCCACCTCCTTATGAATCCAGGCTTGTCGTCGTTACGGCAGCTGAATAGTGGAGACATCCCTCGCAAACACCATATGCAGCTGTCACGCCGGA
>JBJFHS010000026.1:0-5748 GCA_051893885.1 Eubacteriales bacterium | reverse complement strand
GGGAATATAGCGATCCTCGACCTCAGAAAGGGTGGAGTGAGCTCGCAGGGACCGCCGAGACCCTGCTCGAGACAGCCGTAATGAATACCTTGATTTCGTAATTTAATAATAATGTTATCCTGACTCACGTCGTTTTGAAGCGAACAAACAATTCAGTCAGCTGCGAACTATAAATCAAGTTATTCTTCACCCTGCACGCGAGTCAGTACCACAAACAATCCAAGTTACGAAATCACGGTGTCCTCTACGGCTATCTCGAGCAGGGTTAGCGGTCCCTGCGAGCTCGCTCCACCCTTTCTGAGGTCAAGGATCGCTATATCAACCCGCGAGGCCAGCTGACCCGTCCGAAGTGATACCGCCACCACACGCACTACACGATAAATGATAAAACCCGATTGAAGTTCTTGCCAAGCTTCTTACAAGAAGCGTCCGTCTCCCCCCTCCCCTACAAAGATTAAAAACAAAAATATCCCATCTTTGTTCAAAAAATAACCTTGCCTTTTTTCGCGATATGTATTATCATATATACAGCTGTCTCTGTTTTTCGACAGAAGGACTGTTTTATATGTTGAATTAACTAAAAATCACAGGCAGGAATAGGAATATTTATAGATGAAGATTGATTTCAAAAATATGGTGAAAAGCCTCACGGTGGGCATCGACGTAGGCTCGACCACAGCCAAGCTTGCAGTTGTCCGCGCGGGGGAGGTTGTGCATGAAACATATGAGCGCCACTTCTCCTGCATCCGCGAAACCATAGTGAAAATGCTCGGCGAGGCGAAAAGCGTCATCGGCGGAGAAAGATTCACGGCGGCAATCTCCGGCTCGGCAGGCATGGGTCTCGCTCAGGCGGCGGAGGTTCCGTTTGTTCAGGAGGTGTGGGCGACCGGCGAAGTGGTAAAAGCTGCCGCTCCCGATACCTCGCTTGTAATTGAACTCGGCGGAGAGGACGCGAAAATCATTTTCTTCGATGGGGTTATCGACGAGAGAATGAACGGAAGCTGTGCCGGCGGAACCGGGGCTTTTATCGACCAGATGGCGACCCTCCTCGACGTAACACCCGACGAACTCGACGAACTTTCGCTCAAACATAAGAAAATCTACCCTATCGCATCCCGCTGCGGAGTTTTTGCCAAGTCCGATATCCAGCCCCTCCTCAATCAGGGCGCCGCAAAGGAGGACGTCGCAGCCTCAATTTATCAGGCAGTAGTGAACCAGACAATCGCCGGACTTGCGCAGGGCAGAAAAATTTCGGGAAAGGTCATGTTCCTCGGCGGCCCGCTTTACTTCAATAAAGGACTGCGCGAGAGATTTGTCGAAACACTGAACCTCACGCCCGAAAACGCGATTTTCCCCGAATATGCCCGAAACGCGGTCTCAATCGGAGCGGCAATTTACGCCTCCTCCTTCGCAGACAGCAAGACATACACCGCCGACGAGCTTATTGATCTGATAAATCACGCGAAAATCGCCGCAACTTCTTCCCGCCTCCCTCCACTGTTCAGGGACGAGGAGGATTACCGCACATTTGCAAATCGTCACGCAAAAGCCTCCGTGGATATCGCCTCTCTTGACGGCTACAGCGGAAGGGCGTACCTCGGAATCGACTGCGGAAGCACGACTACAAAATTAACTCTGATAGGCGACGACAACCAGATTTTATATACATATTACGACTCAAACCGCGGAAATCCCGTCGAGATAGTCAAAAACGAGCTCGAAAAAATCTACGAAAAATGCGGAGACAGAGTGAAAATCTGCGGCTCTGCGGTGACGGGCTACGGCGAGGAGCTCATCTCGAACGCGTTCCGTGTCGACAACGGCATCGTCGAAACCATAGCGCACTACACCGCCGCGAAATTTTTCAAGCCCGACGTCGACTTCATCCTCGATATCGGCGGGCAGGATATAAAGTGCTTCAAGATAAAAAACGGCGCGATCGACAAAATCATGCTCAACGAAGCGTGCTCGTCCGGCTGCGGCTCGTTCATAGAAACCTTTGCGCGCGGTATGCACATGGAGGCGGAGGAGTTCTCCAAAAAAGCTCTGTACGCCGAATCCCCCGTGAACCTCGGAAGCCGCTGCACCGTTTTCATGAATTCGCAGGTCAAGCAGTCGCAGAAGGACGGAGCAACGGTCGCGGATATCTCGGCCGGACTGTCGATAAGCGTGGTGAAAAATGCCATTTATAAGGTAATCCGCGCACATTCGCCCGACGAGCTCGGCAGCCACATCGTAGTTCAGGGCGGTACGTTCCTCAACGACGCGGTGCTCAGGGCTTTCGAGCGTGAAATCGGCGGAGAAGTCACCCGACCCGCGATTGCAGGACTGATGGGAGCGTACGGAGCGGCACTCTGGGCAAAGGATCAGGCGGCAAAACGCGACTACCTCTCGACAATAATCACCCGACGGGAGCTGGACGAATTCACGCACACCTCTAAAACCGCGACCTGCGGAGGCTGCACAAACAACTGCCTGCTCACCGTCAACTACTTCCCCGGCAGAAACGGCGAAAAGCGCAGATTTATCTCCGGAAATAAGTGCGAAAAGGGCGCGGGAATGGTGTCAAAGACCGAGGGCGTGCCGAACCTTTACGAATTCAAGCGGAATCTCCTCCTCGGGACGTGCGCGACAGAAGTAAAACACGACAAAACCAAAAATCGCGGCACGATCGGACTCCCCCTGACCCTCGGAATGTACGAGCTTCTCCCGCTCTGGTCGGGTATATTCGGCGAGCTCGGCTTCGAGGTGGTCTCGTCGGGAATGTCGTCGAAGGAGATTTACGAAAAGGGACAGTTCTCGATTCCGTCCGACACCGCCTGCTACCCCGCAAAAATCATGCACGGACACATCGAAAAGCTGTGCGAGATGGGCTGCGGCGCGATATTCTACCCCAGACTGACGTGGAACATAGACGAAAAGTTCGACGGAAAGCCGAGCGGAGACAATCACTACAACTGCCCGGTTGTTGCGTACTACAGCGAGCTGCTGCGCGGAAACATGGACGTTCTGAAAAAGCGGAAATTCCTCTATCCGTACCTCTCGATAGACAGCGAAAAGGAGCTGACGGACGGACTTTACAGGGAGCTGAAGCAGCACTATAACGACATAAAGAAATCGGAGGTGCGCGGCGCGGTCAAAGTCGGATTTGAGAAGCTGAACGAATACGTTGCGGCGGTCAGAGCTGAGGGTGAGAGGGCGATAAAGTACGCGAGAGACCACGAGAAGCCGATAATGATACTCGCGGGACGCCCGTACCACTGCGACGCGGAGATAAGCCACGGAATCGACAAGCTGGCACTTTCGCTCGGGTTTGTGGTGGTATCGGAGGACTCGGTCGCGCACCTTGCAGAGACACCTGAGGTACACGTGCTGAACCAGTGGACGTACCACTCGCGTCTGTACCGTGCGGCATCGTTTGCGGTGGCGAATCCGGACGTACAGCTTGTACAGCTCGTCTCGTTCGGCTGCGGAGTTGACGCGATCACGACGGACGAGGTAAGGCGCATACTTGAGGCCGGCGGAAAATACTACACGCAGATCAAGATAGACGAGATAGCGAACCTCGGTGCGGTGAAGATAAGGCTCAGGAGTTTGAAGGCAGTGATCTGAAGCTGCGCAGGGGGTAAGGAATAAAAGGCTGACGCCTTTTAAAAATTTTATGCCGGGCAGCCGGCAGCTGCATAAGAGGCTTTCGGCGCGAAGCCTCTTATGAATCACCCGCGCCGCGATTTCGTTATTGCTAAGTAGTTGAGAATTCGCGCGACGGTACTTGCAGTTGGGGTTTAGCGCGTCCGGATTTTGCTTAATTTTATTAGCAATCCCTCGCGAAAACGCACAAAAAGACGAAATTGTTCGGACGGAATATGCTAACCGCGGAAAAGAATACCTTTGGTATTGTTCACTTTATCAAGTGAAGAAATCCTTTGGTATTCCTATCGCGGCAGCCTATTGTCCCTCCGGCGTGACAGCTGCATATGGTGTTTGCGAGGTAGCTCTCAACCATATCAACTGACGAAACGACGACAAGCCTGGATTCATAAGGAGGTGGCTTCGGAACCTCCTTATGCGCCGCCTGCGTAAGGCATTCAATTAATTTTAAAAGGCATCGCCTTTTATTCCTTATTTTCCCCCATCGTCGAGGAAATCCATAAAATAATAAAAAAAACACAGGAATAATAATATAACCATGAATAAACATTATACTCAGTTTACCGCGGAAATGAAGAAAACCCACACAATCCTCATTCCCAATATGCTGCCTATACATTTTACTCTTGTAAAGCGCATCCTCGAAACCAATGGGTATAAAATGGAGCTGCTCCAGACCACCGGCCCGCATATCGCCGAAACGGGGCTTAAATACGTACATAACGATACCTGCTACCCCGCAATCCTCGTTATCGGACAGATGCTCGACGCGCTCCTCTCCGGAAAGTACGACCCGCATAAGTGCGCGCTCATGCTGTTCCAGACAGGCGGAGGCTGCCGCGCGTCAAATTACGTCTCGCTTATGCGGAAAGCCCTCGCCGCTGCCGGTATGGATTACGTCCCCGTCATCCCGATGAGCCTTGCCGGAATCGAGTCGCACCCCGGATTCAAAAATTCACTCCCGCTGTACCATAAAATGGCTTACGGCGTGCTCTACGGCGACCTTATGATGTCCCTCGCGAATCAGGTCAGACCGTATGAAAAACAGAAGGGCGCGGCAGACGAGCTGTGCAGAAAGTGGACGGATATCCTTGTCGAGGAGCTCGCGCACAAGAGACTTTCGTATGCCAAGGTCAAAAAGAATTACGACAAAATCATAGCGGACTTCGCCTCGATCGAGCGTGAGAAGCGTGAGGCTGTCCGCGTCGGCATCGTCGGTGAGATATATGTCAAGTTCTCCCCCCTCGGCAACAACCAGCTTGAGAAATTCCTCGTCAGCGAAGGAGCGGAGGTTGTAATGCCGGGTCTTGCGGACTTCTTCAACTATTGCCTCTACAACGGTATAATGGACTACAAGCTGTACGGTCACGGCAAAATCTCGCACATTATCAACAAAATCGGATTTGATTTTTTGTGCGGAAAGCAGCAGGACCAGATTGACGCGATCAAAAAAGAGGGCACGTTCCGCCCCATGACTCCGTTCAGGCACACGATTTCGCTGGCGAAGGACTTCATCGGCTACGGCACGAAGATGGGAGAGGGATGGCTCCTCGTCTCTGAGATGCTTGAGCTTGCGGATTCCGGCGTGCCGAACATCGTATGCACCCAGCCATTCGGATGCCTTCCCAACCACATCTGCGGCAAGGGCATGATGAAGCCCATCAAGGAGGCGATCCCCGAGGCAAACATCGTTGCGATAGACTACGACGCCGGTGCCTCTGCGGTCAACCAGGAAAACCGTCTGAAACTGATGCTCGCCGCCGCAAAGCAGAAGCTCGAGGAAAGTCAGCCGAAAAAAGAACCGGCGATGAGTGTCTGAGGTGGAACGAGGGAGACGGGGGACGCGGACGCTTCTTGTAAGAAGCTTGGCAAGAACTTCAAAACGGGTTATCTTTTAAGGTGTAATGCGTGTGGTGGAGGTATCACTTCGGACTGGTTTATCCGCCTCACGGGTTGATATAGACATCCTCGACCTCAGAAAGGGTGGAGTGAGCTCGCAGGGACCGCTAACCCTGCTCGAGATAGCCGTATGGAATACCTTGATTTCGTAACTTAATAATAAAATAATACTGACTCACGTCGTCTTGAAGCGAACAA
>JBJFHS010000025.1:0-5787 GCA_051893885.1 Eubacteriales bacterium | reverse complement strand
AAACGGTTGGTACGCCGCCGCTCTCAAAAGAAAAAGCGAGATATAATGACTAAAAAAGGATACGGCTCTGATAATTACCGCTTGACGTGTGTATTCTTGAAGTGTATAATAGTGTATAAATAATCACGCGGGAGATGTACATGGAAAAGAATTCATACAAATTTATCGCGGAATTGTCACGGCTTATCCTTCTTTTGTTAATAAATACCGGTCTTTGCATACTTTCCCTTGTGTGTACAATGCGGGACTGCGGAGAGCTGTTTCTGCGCGCCTACCATTCGGTTCCGCTGATGCTTGAATATGTGCTCGCGGGAGTTGTTTTATACCTCGTTTTCGCAGTGCTTGCCGAAAAGCTGGTGCGGCAAAAAATCAAACGATAATTCTGTATGGCGGAGGGTAAAGCTGTGAATAATGAATCAGTGGGGGATAATACGTCGATTGCAAATTCAATTGATGAAAAAAATCGCGCGTATGAGGCTTTCCTTGCAGCTGTCAGAAAATATAAAATGGATGAGCTGATGCGTCAGGCAGGCTCGGTTGTTGCGGCTTTTTCCGGCGGAGCGGACTCTACCGTTATGCTGACATTTTTGCATAACTACTGCCAAAAAAACGATATAAAGCTGTACGCGGCGCACATCAACCACATGATACGCGGAGATGACGCTGATTCCGACGAAAAATTCTGCCGCGAATATGCACTCAGGCTCGGCGTAGAGCTGTACGTAAAAAAAGCTGACGTTCCGAAAATTGCCGAGGAAAGCGGAAGGGGTCTCGAGGAAGCGGCGCGCCTTGTAAGATACGATTTTTTTGACGAGCTGTCGGAAAAACTCGGCGGAGCACTCATCGCAACCGCGCACAATTCGAGCGACAACAGTGAAACCGTCATCTTCAATTTGATGCGGGGATGCGGAACCCACGGAATATCGGGAATTATGCCGATACGCGACGGAAAATTCATTCGCCCGCTGATTGAGCTGAGCGGTGAGGAAATCCGCACGTACTGCCGCGAAAACCAAATTCCGTACGTGACAGACAAGACCAACGCCGACACGGAATACACCCGCAACTACATCCGTCACACTGTAATGCCGGCTCTGTCAAAACTGAATGCGGAGCCCGAAAACGCCATCACGAAAATGACCAACCTTGTGCGGCGCGACGACGACTTCATCCTATCGACGGCCCGTGAAAAGCTCGGTGAGCGAAAAAATATCCCGCGAAGTGAACTGAACGCGCTGCACCCCGCAGTTTCGTCACGGATGCTTCTTTTACTCTACAACAGTACAAAAAACGGCGATTTTACGATAGAGGAGCGGCATATAGGCGAAATTCTGCGTTTGTCGAAAGAAAAAAGCGGCGAGAGCAGATTGAACGTTCCGGGCGGAATGACAGCCGTGATCGAGCGCGGGAGAGTGTTTTTTTTGCCTGATGAAAAAGAGACGGTGGCGGATGAATTTACACCTTTTCGATATCCGTATGACGGCAATATTTACGAAAACAAGCTCTACAAAGTGATTTTTTCACATGGAGAACATAATAATCACGAGAATTACTATAATAATAATGAAAATATTTACAAATTATCTATACTGAGGTCTTTCAGATTTGATAAAATAAAAGGCGTATTGATTATCAGACACCGCGCCGAGGGAGATGCCTACGTTTTCGGAGGAATGCGGCGTAAGGTAAAAAAACTTTTCATTGACAAAAAAATGACGTCCGAAGAAAAAGCCCTGATTCCGATTTTCTGCGACGAAAGCGGGATACTGTGGATTCCGGGATTCCCGATGCGTGACGGAACCGGATCGGTAAACGTTGAAACGCATGACGCTGAAACGCTTAGCGCTGAAACGCTTAGCGCTGAAACGCTCACTGTTGCCGTGTACCGCAAAGCCGGGTCGGACTGATTTTCTCATTTTAGCGGAGGTTTACAGCATGGCTAACTCATCAGTTTTAGACCGCGATATTGAAAGAGTTCTGGTGTCACAGGCGGAGATAGACCGAATCACCGACCGGATCGCCGGGGAGATTGACCGGGACTACAGGGACTCAAAACGTCTGCTTCTTCTGTGCATTTTAAAGGGCAGCGTCGTGTTTATGGGCGACCTTATGAAAAAAGTGACGCTTCCGGTCGAGATAGACTTCATGAAGGTCTCGTCATACAAGGGCGGAACCACTTCGACCGGCAGAATCAACATAATTCTCGATCTGCACCGCAGTGATCTGTCCGAATGCGATATAATCGTGGTTGAGGACATAATCGACAGCGGAAAAACTCTCTCGTACCTGACCGAATACTTAAAAATCGGCGGTGCGAAATCGGTCAAAACCTGCACGCTTCTCGACAAGCCATCGCGGAGGGAAGTGGATTTTACGCCTGACTACCGCGGACTTGAAATTCCCGATGAGTTCGTCGTTGGCTACGGTCTCGACTACGCGGAGCAGTACAGGTCTCTGCCGTATATCGGAGTCCTCAAACCGGAAATATACAACAAAAAATAAGCGTATTAATTGACAATATTGAATAAAATCAAAGTAAATATCTCTGTTTTACCGCAGAACAAACAGGAGGAGATTAATGAAGAACGGTCTTAAAATAGCCATATTCTACATTGTTCTCATCGGAATAATTTTAGTCGCCACGGCGTCCCTGTGGAATTCGATACCGCAGGAAAGCCTTGTGTACAGCGAAGTGGTCGACTATTTTTACAACGAACAGGTCAAAAAGTTCGAGGTCGATGAGGACAACAACCTGACTATGGCAGTAAGGGTAACTCTCGCAGACGGAACAGAAGGCGAGGCATACGTCACGTATAAGCTGCGCAGCCTCGATTTATTCATAAATGACCTCGGCGACCTTATCGAAGAACAGCACAAAGAGGGAATTATCACCGCTTACGACTATCCGCCGCCGTACAGCATACCGTGGTGGGTGTCGCTTATCCCGTACGTTATAGTAATTGTCCTCCTCATAGCAATGTGGATGTTTGTTATGAATCAGGCGACGGGCGGAAAGGGCTCCAAAATCAACTCAGTCGGACGCGCAAAGGCTAAGCTCGTCACCGCGGATAAGGCAAAGGTTTACTTCAAGGATGTTGCCGGAGCGGACGAGGAAAAGGCGGAGCTTGAGGAAATTGTCGAATTTCTGCGCAATCCCGAGTATTTTACAAAGCTCGGCGCGAAGATTCCCCACGGCGTGCTCCTCGTAGGCCCTCCCGGAACAGGTAAGACCCTCATCGCTAAAGCAGTCGCAGGTGAGGCGGGAGTTCCGTTCTACTCAATCTCCGGCTCGGATTTCGTCGAGATGTACGTCGGCGTCGGCGCATCGAGAGTCCGCGACCTGTTTGACACCGCAAAGAAGAACCCCGCCGCGATAATCTTCATCGACGAAATCGACGCGGTCGGACGTCACAGAGGCGCGGGACTTGGCGGCGGTCACGATGAAAGAGAGCAGACCCTCAACCAGATCCTCGTCGAAATGGACGGCTTCGGCTCAAGCGAGGGCATTATCGTCATGGCGGCGACCAACCGTCCCGATATTCTTGACCCCGCACTCCTCAGACCGGGAAGATTTGACAGACAGATCACAATGAACGCACCCGACGTAAAGGGACGCGAGGAGATTCTGAAAGTACATTCCAGAAACAAGCCGTTTGAAGCGGACGTGGACCTCTCCGTCATCGCGAAAACCACGGTCGGCTTCACAGGCGCGGAGCTTGCAAACCTCCTCAACGAGGCGGCACTTCTCGCAGCGCGCAAGGGAAAGCATCTTATCGGCATGAACGACCTCGAGGAGGCTATGATTAAAGTAATCGTAGGCCCCGCAAAGAAGTCAAGGGTTATCAGCGAAGCCGAAAAGAAGCTCACCGCGTATCACGAGGCGGGTCACGCGATCACCACATGGGTTTGCCAGCCCGACGATCCCGTACATCAGATTTCAATCATTCCGAGCGGCAGAGCTGGCGGATACACGCTTTCGTTCCCGAAGGAAGACAAATCATATATGTCGCGCAGCATGATGGAGAGCGAAATTGTAACGCTTCTCGGCGGACGTGTTTCTGAGGCGATAATCCTCGGAGATATCTCAACCGGAGCGTCAAACGATATTCAGCGCGCCTCCACTATCGCACGTCAGATGGTCACGAAATACGGTATGTCCGAAAAGCTCGGTCCGATTCTCTACGGTTCTGAGTCCTCGAGCGATGAGGTATTCCTCGGACGCGACTTCAACCAGACTAAGAACTATTCCGAGGAGACAGCCTCCATCATCGACAGCGAGGTCAAGGAAATCATCACAAAGGCCTACGACGAGTCCAAAGCTATTCTCGAGAAAAATATCGACCGGCTTCACTTCGTCGCGGCTTACCTCATGAAAAACGAAATCATGGAGGAGGAGCAGTTTGTTCGCGCCATGACCGAGCCGGATATCACAATTGAGGCTCTCGAAGAAATGGTAGCCGAAAAACGCCGCAAATCCCGTGAGGAGAACGAAGCGCACGCCAAACACCTTGCAGAGCTTGAAAGACAGCGTGAGGAGGAGAGAAAGCGCGCCGAAGCCCACGAAAAAAATCATGACAAGAAGAACGACGACTTTTTCAATCCGTACGGCGCGGGCTCGATAAAGGATGACTCGTCAGGCAATGATTCCTCAAAGGACGATTCCTCAAACGACGACGACAGTTCCGACAAAAAATAAACAGAAAAAATCCGGTATCCCAGAATTCTGAAGATATCGGATTTAATTTTTGATTTATTTGTTTGCGTAGAAGCCGAAGCTGCGGAAACGCTCGTATCTGTTGTTCTTCAGTTCGTCGGTGGAGAGCTTCATTAAATTGTATATTTCCTTGAAAAGAACCGCGCCCATACGCGAGCACATCTCGTCGAAATGCTCGAAATCTTCGGGTATAACATCGTCGGCAACGCGGTAGTTTCTCATGTCCTCGGCGGTGATGTGGAGTGCCTCAGCTGCGTCCGATACCTTTCCGGCGTCCTTCCACAGGATACTTGCGCATCCCTCGGGGCTGATGACGGAGTAAACCGAGTTTTCAAGCATATAGACCTTGTCGGCCGCTGCAAGTGCGAGAGCTCCTCCGCTTCCGCCTTCTCCAATGACGATTGAGATGACTGGAACGTCGAGCCCCATCATTTCGAGGATGTTTTCGGCGATAGCTTCACCCTGACCTCTCTCCTCGGCATCAGCACCGCAGAACGCGCCCTGTGTGTCGACGAAGCATACGACGGGACGGTGGAACTTTTCAGCCTGCTTCATTAATCTGAGGGCCTTGCGGTATCCCTCCGGTTTCGGGCAGCCGAAATTCTTCTTCATTCTCTCGTTGATGTCCGCGCCCTTGTCGATAGCTACATAAGTCACCGGAATGTCGTTCAGAAATCCGATTCCGGAAACTATCGCGGGATCGTCGCCGTATCTTCTGTCGCCGTGGAGCTCGATGCAGTCCGTAAAAATCTTTTTGACATAATCCGCACCCGTAGGTCTGTGGCTGCCGCGGGCGGTTCTCAGTTTTTCGTAAGCTGTCATCTGCGACCTCCTTTCTCAGCGGAAGCTGTATGAATGCGCAGAATCGTTGCGAGAGTGTCTTTCAGTTTGTCGCGGGTGACGATACTGTCGATAAATCCGTGCTCGAGCAGGAATTCTGCGGTCTGGAAGTTGGATGGAAGCTCGGTTTTAGTGGTCTGTTCAACTACTCTGCGGCCCGCAAAGCCGATAAGAGCCTTCGGTTCTGCGATGAGTATGTCCCCCCGCATCGCAAAACTTGCGGTAACACCTCC
>JBJFHS010000024.1:0-5789 GCA_051893885.1 Eubacteriales bacterium | reverse complement strand
CACTTTGTGAATTTGACGTCGCAGCCGTATTCACCGTCGACTATGATTCCGCCGCTCGATTTGAGCTTTTTAGTCTTCTGTGTCTGAACCTGATCGGTGTCGGTAATCGGAGGCTGCTGTTCGTCGGGTTTTACTATTCTCTCGTACTCCGCCTTCAGCTTGGTTGCCACCTTTGTCATGGCGATTCCGTTGTATCCGAGGGCATTGTACAGGTCTTCCACCTCGTTCATGCCGAGCTTATGTGCGGTGGAGATGAGAATTTCGTTTTTCTGTGCCTCCGTCGGTCTGACCTTATATTTGGCTATCTCACGGTCGATTTCAGCCATGCCGATCCGGATATTCTCGGGACGCTGTTCTTTTTTGAACCACTGGCGGATTTTTGTGCGGGCTTCGCTTGTCTTGACGATTTTCAGCCAGTCCCGGCTCGGTCCTTTCGCGGCGGAGGAGGTGATTATCTCTACGATTTCGCCGGTTTCGGGTGAGCGGTCGATCGGGGCGATCATGCCGTTTATCTTCGCGCCTATCATTTTGTTTCCGATTGCGGAGTGGATTGCGTAGGCGAAGTCGATGAGTGTAGCCCCCTGAGGAAGCGCGATTACGTCTCCCTTCGGAGTAAAGACAAAGGTTTCATCGCTGAAAATGTCGATCTTGAGGGCGTGCATGAAGTCTTCGCTGTCGATGGCCCCGTCCTCGGTGTCGATGAGCTTTGATACCCACGCGAGCTTCTTGTCGATATCCTCCTTGCTCTTTTCGCCGGATTTATATTTCCAGTGAGCAGCGATACCGTACTCGGCGACGTGGTGCATTTCGCGTGTTCTTATCTGAACCTCAAACGGGATGCCGTCTCGTCCGATTACGGTGGTGTGGAGCGACTGGTACATATTCGGCTTCGGTGTGGAAATATAGTCCTTGAATCGTCCGGGGATGCTCTTGAACAGCTCGTGGATTATTCCGAGAGCGGTATAGCACTCAAGCTCCGTATCGACGATGATTCTGATTGCGTAGAAGTCATAAATCTCGTCGAAGCTTTTGTTCTGCTTGAACATTTTGCGGTAGATCGAATATACGGTTTTTACTCGTCCCTCAAGGGTGAAGTTGATATTGTATTCATTGAGTTTTTCCGAGACGAACGCGCGCGTGTTCTCAATGAAATCCTGATTCTGACCGTATTTTTTCTCGATATCGTTTGACACCTCGGCGTATCCGATCGGGTCGAGGTATTGCAGTGCGAGGTTTTCAAGCTCCTGCTTCATCTTCTGCATACCGAGACGGTGAGCGAGAGGTGCGTAGACGTGCATTGTCTCGAGAGCGGTGGTTCTGCGCTTTGCCTCGTTCTTCACTCCGAGGGTGCGCATATTGTGAAGGCGGTCGCAGAGCTTGATAAAGATGACGCGGATATCCTTTGACATGGCGAGAAGCATTTTGCGGATGTTCTCCATGTTCGCTTCTTCTTTATCCTCGACGTTTATGACCTTCATTTTGGTCAGACCGTCGACAAGCATGGCAACGTCGTCACCGAACCGCTGGCGGATTATATCAATATTTGTTTTATCCGGGCAGTCCTCAACCGTGTCGTGCAGAAACGCGGCGCAGATTGAGTCCGTGTCAAGACCGAGTGAGGTCACGATTTCGGCAACCGCGATCGGGTGGGAAATATACGGCTCGCCGCTGACACGGTACTGCCCCTCGTGGAGAGCTTTTGCGTACAGGTATGCCCTTTCGATTTTTTCTACGTCGTAGTGCTTTTCGCTGCTTGCGATTACTGACAGGAGCTTATCGATATTCACAGAGCCTGATGTACTCTGCGCCGGCACCTGATCTGTGGGTGACTGCGCTGCTGGCAACTGAGCTGTGGGCGACTGAGTTATTGTATTTTTTTCTTCAACAGTTGACATAATTCAAATTTTCAGTCCGAAATCGGACTTGAGCTTTCTGTATATATTTGATTTATCGAGATTGGTTTTGCCCTTGACGGGTATCACTTTGAATGCGAAAATTTCTTTTTCCTCGTCGAGTTCTTTTATGCCCAGAATTCCGAGCTCGTCAAACGCCAGCATTATGAACCGCAGCTTGACGTAGCCTATATCTGCGCCGCCTGATTTCAGCAGATTTCCGAGTGCTCTGAGTGAAAAGACCTCGTGTTCAAGCCGCGACTCACGCCGTATCGTGCTGTACACCGCTGCGAAATCGTCGTGCGTCGGAACCACATCGGCGAAGTTATTCTTTTCGTTTTCGGTCGGAATCCTGCCGGCGCGCAGCTCACGGAACAGCTTTCTCTCGTCATTTTCCGCAGCGAACTCCTTTTCCGACAGCCGGATGTCCTTGACGATAAGCTGCAGGCTTTTCTGATTCTGGAATTCGTTTATATCGAGCGTAAACATCACGTCGACCAAGTCCCCGGGATAAAGGCAGAGGTCGTCGAGAGTCTGTCTGAAGCACATGGCGTTCACGTTTGCTTTTCCGATTTTTAAGGACAGTCTCGTGTGTTTTCCGCCGCCGACGAGTGAGATTTCCTCGAGCGGGAGATGGCGCATGACGAAAACGGGGACGGGATTTGAAACTCCGTACGGCTCGAGGTAGTATAGCTCGTTTGCCTGTGCCATTGTGATATCCGCGGGTGTCAGCTCACATTCGGCTTCAAGGGAGGGCTGCATATCCACATCGGAAAAGCACTCTCTCGCGCACTTATTGAGCCTTTTTTTGAATTCGGGGAGATTTTCCCGCTTGATTGTGAGTCCGGCAGCAAGCTCGTGTCCTCCGAATTTTTCGAGCAGGTCCGAGCAGGCGGAAAGCGCGTCGACGAGGTTCATTCCTTTGATGCTTCTGCCGGAGCCTTTTCCGAAATCCTCTCCGCTTTTTTCATCTCCCGAGCCTTCAAAGGAAATAAGTATTGACGGACGATTGTATTTTTCCGTGATTCTTGAGGCGACTATTCCGATTATTCCGTGGTGCCACGACTCATGGCTCAGAATAATCACGGGGGAATTTTCAAAGTCGTGTTCGGCGTCTATCTGAGCATACGCCTGATCGATTATGACGTTTTCTTCATTCTGTCTTTCGCGGTTTATGTCGCACAGCTTTTTCGCTATCGGAGCGGCGGTTTCACAGTCCTCGGCGAGGAACAATTCAACGGCAAGTGATGCGTCGCGTATCCGTCCGGCGGCGTTTATTCGTGGAGCGATGGTATATCCGATGAACGAGGCGGTGATTTTTTTCTTTCCGGAGTATTTTGAGTCGCCCCGTGTGGCATCTATCAGCTCGATTAGCCCCGGGCGAGACGTATTTTCGATGAGCGAGAGGCCGTAGCTGACAATCAGGCGGTTTTCATCCCGTATTGGCATGACGTCCGCCACCGTACCTATCGCGACGAGGTCTCCGTAATCCTTTGACACACGTCTGACGCAGGTGAGCATTGAGTCCTCGGGATTGAGAACCGACTCGAGCGCACACAGGAGCTTGAAAACCACTCCCACTCCGGCGAGCTCCTTGAAGGGGTATGTGCAGTCGCTTCGTCTCGGGTTTACCACGGCTTCGGCTTCGGGCAGCTCGGTGTGGCACTCGTGGTGGTCGGTAATGATAAGGTCCATTCCGAGCTCTCGCGCCAGTTTTGCCTCCTCCACAGCCGTAATGCCGGTGTCGACGGTTATGATGAGGTTGCAGCCGTCATCGTGCAGCTTTGAGACCGCGCCCTCCGACATACCGTAACCCTCTCCCGAGCGGCACGGGATATAATACGAGACGTCGGCTCCGTGCTCCCTGAGGTAGAGATACAGGCAGCTGACGGATGTGACTCCATCCACGTCATAGTCGCCGTAAATAACGATTTTGTCTCCGTTTTCGATACCTTCGATAATTCTGTATGCCGCATTGTCCATGTCGAGCATCATAAACGGGTCGTGGAGCTGTTCTTCCTCCTTTTTCAAAAAGCTCTCAGCTTCCATCGGAGTCATGCATCCGCGGTTTACGAGAAGCTGAGCCGTTGGGATTGTGATTCTGAGTTCCTTTGCGATTTCGTTCACTATCGGACTGTTTCGCATTTGCTCTGAGGTTGCGTTTACTATCCACTTGTTCTTGTATTGCATCAGTATTTTTCTTTCTTAAATATATATAAATTTTTTATTATTATCACAATTTATCAATTATTCTTACGATTTTTATATCTTTTTCTTTTTTCTTTTTATATTTGTCAAACAGCATTATTCCGAGAAAGGTGAGGACAAACCCCGCCGCCGCTCCGATATATCCAAAGGTCTCGGAGGAAAAAATCCGCTCGAAAAGTGCATAAAAGGCCGCGCAGACGAATATCGGAAAAATAAAAACAAGCGCGGCATATCCGAGGACTGCTCCGCTTTCGGTTTCAACCTCGACCGTGTCTCCCACCTTTGCACCTATCGAATTGTCGGCTTCAGCGCGCATTTTTCCGTTTGATGCAACGATTCCGGATATTTCGCAGTGACCGCCGCACCCGCCGTGTTTTCTGCAGCCCTCGCACATTGAACGTCGGCTCGTCTCGATTACGGCGTCTTTTCCGTTTATTTCAACAACTACAGCACGCTGAAGCATCGTTTTACTCCTGTTTTATACGCATTACAGCGCAGATTTACATAAAAAATCAATCAGATATCACCGCACGGTCTATACACCGAGATGATTTTTGACGCGACTCTGATTCCGTCGACAGCCGCGCTCACTATTCCGCCCGCATATCCAGCACCCTCGCCGCACGGATAGATTTTCGGGTGTCCCACGGCGCACAGGTCGTCTCCGCGAAGAATTCTCACGGGGGATGATGTTCTTGTCTCGACTCCAGTAAGCGGCACGTCGGGTGAGTCATATCCTTTTATTTTTCTGCCGAAGTCCGAGATTCCCTCTCTGAGCATTTCGGTCACAAACGGAGGAAAAATTTTCGTCAGATCGGACGGCGTGACCTTACCCGAGCGATATGTCGGGGTGATTCTTGTCGGTTCACTGCCGTGCTTTCCGCTCAACAGGTCTCCGACAGTCTGCATGGGAGCGGTATAGTCTCTGCCGCCGAGCTCGAACGCGCCCCTCTCGAGCTTTCGCTGAAATTCTATTGCGGAGATTGGATCAGACCCGTAATCTTCGGGCTTTACGGAGACACACACGGCGGCGTTTGCGTTTCTTCCGTCGCGGGAGTGCGTGCTCATTCCGTTTGTGACGACTCCGCCCTCCTCACTCGCTGACGGAACGACCTCGCCGCCCGGACACATACAGAAGGTATAACAGCCGCGGTCCCCTTTTCGGTACGACAGCTGATATTCGGCGTGACCGAGGCATTTGTCCCCCGCGTGGCTGCCGTACATCGCCTTGTCAATATCGGACTGAAGATGTTCGGCGCGGACTCCGACTGAAAACGGCTTCGGCTCGACTGCAAATCCGGCACCGATGAGCTCCGAATAAGTGTCCCTCGCACTGTGTCCCGCAGCAAGAACGAGAACTCCGTACGGCAGCTTTTCTCCGTTTGCCGTGACAGTCGAGTCGGTGATTCGCTCAGCTTTGGTTTTGTAGAGCACTTCCCCGCCGAGCGAGCGGATTTTTTCGTCAGCGTTTTTCACGACCTGTCTGAGAATATCGGTGCCTATGTGCGGCTTTGCTTTATAGAGAATGTCGTCAGGTGCGCCCAGTTCGTGAAGCACGCGGAGGACGTAAACTATATTCGGGTCATTTATGCGTGTTGTCAGCTTTCCGTCGGAGAATGTTCCCGCACCGCCCGCACCGAACTGTATATTTGTAGAGGTATCGAGGATTCCGTGCCTGATGAATCTCTC
>JBJFHS010000023.1:0-5805 GCA_051893885.1 Eubacteriales bacterium | reverse complement strand
GCAGTCCTTCGTCGCACGGAAATGAATTTAAAGATGAGCTTGCAAAATATGGTGTAAAAAGTAAACTTAAGCGAAATGAACAGCTTGAAAAATTTGCAGTTATAAAATTCCTGATTTGTATATTGGAAACAATAAATAATCCACTTGACGATATATATCTCTCCGGTATGTTGTATTCAAAAATGTTCGGCTTTACTTTGGAAGATATAAGACTGTTACGCGAAATTTCGGAAGATATGCCACTGTTCGTTGGACTGTATAAAGCTTCAGATAATGAAGAAAATATTAATAACAACCTTGGATTAACAAACGAAATAAGTGCAAAATGCCAAAAAGCACTTGAATGGATAAATGATGAAAAGATAAAAATTCAGTCGTTTAAAATAGATGTCTACATAGAAAATTTGATTAATCAAAACAAAGTTGCAATTTTGAAAGAGGTTGATAACGATCCAAACGAAAGAGAAGCACTTAATAAATTCATAGATTTGTCAAAAGAGTTTGTTCAAAATGAAACGGACATCGGATTGAACAGCTTCCTTGAATATGCAGAAAAAGAGATTCAGACTGAAAAAAGCGAAGATGAAAACAAAGCAATACAGAGAGATACAGTCTCAATAATTAGTATACATTCATCAAAAGGACTTGAATATCCGATATGTATTTTGGCTGAAACTACCAGAAAACGTTCAAATCAAGATGAAATAAAGCCTTTTCTGATAGATAAAGATTTCGGAATCGCGATGAAGCTTCCGGATGAGAGCGGATATGCAGTGACGGACTCATTATACAGAAAAATATTTGCGAAAAAGTGCGCTGAGGAAGCAATATATGAAGAAATGCGAATGTTGTATGTTGCGCTGACGCGAGCGAAAGACAGACTGATTATTACGGCTACTGTGAATAGTGCGGAGAAAGAACTGGCGAATAATAAGATAAACAGCTTTTGTCACGATGGATACGATGTTTTGAATCATTGCAGATATATAGATTGGATTTTGTCAGGTTTGTACAAAAAAGCTGATTGTAAATGCAAAATCGAAATTGTCGGAGCTGATGAAATTTCTGATTACAAAAATGCCGAGGACGAAAGACTGCCGTCAGAAAAAGACGAATCTGATAAAAATATCGCAGCGGAATTGAAATTGATGATAAAACAAAACAATAAAAAATCGACATTCAATCACATTCCGGCAAAGGTTGCGGCATCTGATTTGACAAAAGACTATATTGACAAAATTATAAAAAATCAACAAGAAGATATCGGTACGGACGACGAAGACGAAGCGGAAGATAATATCATTTTACCGCGATTCATAACTGGTGCAAGCGAATATAACGCTGCTGACAAGGGAAGTGCGCTTCATACTTTTATGCAGTTCATGAATATTGAAAACCTGATAACGAACGGCATCGATGATGAAATAGAAAAAATGATTGGACAAAAATTGATTTCGCGTACTTATGCCGAGCTGATTGACAGAAAACCGATAATAAAATTACTGAAAAGTGAACTAATGAAAAAGATGTCGGAGACAAAATACATTAAGCGGGAATTCCGGTTTAATGTAAATCTTCCGGCATCTGAATACACGGCTGATATTCGATTGAAAAATGAATTAAATGCAAAAAATATACAGCTTACGGTGCAGGGAGTGGTCGACTGCGTGCTTCGGAATCCGGAAACCGGAAAGCTTGAGCTGATTGACTATAAGACGGACTCGCTGACCGCAGATGAATATAAAAATAAGTTTCTTGCGCACAAAAAGCTGAAGGACAGACACGAAAATCAGCTTGAAGTTTACGGCAAAATATGCGAAAAAATATTCAATGAAGAAATAGACAAATTGTATATTTATACAACAGTGCTCGGCGAGCTGATTGAAGTATAAATTTACATCACATTATTCTTCGTCAATGAATCTCAGCGTTTTCGCCTGACCGTCGTCTGATATCACTGTCGAAGGAAAGATGGAGAGCGGCTCGTCGGAGAAAATCATCGGATCAGGCAGAGACGGACTGTAATGTGTAAGCCAAAGCTCGTGACAGCCGGCGTTTTTTGCGAGTTTTGCGGCGTCCGCCATCGTCATGTGACTTGATTCCTTTGCGCGATCGGACTTTTCGAGCTCGAACATCCCCTCGCATATGAGCAGATCGGCGTCGTCTGCCATGGTGGAGATAATTTCGCAGGGACGTGTGTCCGACGCAAAAGTGACGTGGATTCCGCGCCTGGTTTTTCCGAGAACCATATCGGGAGTGTACCCCTCAACGGACACTCCTTTTTGTAATGTTGACCAAAATTTCATCGGAACGCCGTTTGATTCTGCCTTGCTTTTGTCGAATTTGCCCGAACGCGAAATGCGGATATCGTATCCGAGACAGGGACAGGAGTGGCGCAGCTCGAACGCGGTTATGGTGAATCCGTTCTGTGAAAACGAATCGAAATCGGACAGCGTCTTAGTTATGATTCGGAACGGCAGCTCGGGCACAATTACTAAAAGCCCTTTAATAATACTGTCGAGCCCCTTTGGACCACAGATCAGCAGCGGAGAAGTCTTTCCTTCGTTGCCCATCGACAAAAGCAGCCCGGGAAGTCCGCTGACGTGATCGGCGTGGTAGTGGGTCAGGAGAATTATCGATATTTTGCCCAGAGAAAACCCCGCCTTTTTGACTGAAAGCTGAGTCCCTTCGCCGCAGTCGATGAGCAATCCGACCCCCTCGTAGCGCATATAACAGCAGCTTAAAAAACGATCAAGCCGCGGAACAGTACCTCCCGTTCCAGGCAGACAAACGTCCAACATGGAAAAACTCCTTAGATAATGTGCATTAATATAAATAAATACGAATAAATATAAATAGTTTAAGTGAATTAATATACAGAAAATTAATTATTTTTCGACGACCATGACGTATTCGTTCTCGGTTACCTCTCCGACATCTGAAACAAACTCGAGCGTTACTTTCAGCTTGGATTTCGGCGCAGTGTCTTTCGGAATGTCGAATGAGAAGCATCTGCCCTTGGCATTTTCGTTCGCTGAGGACTCGACATCTGAAAAACCGAGGTAATATTTAACCCCATTCAGTTCGGCAACTGCTGAAATTCTGCCCTTTGCGGACTTTGTTCCGTCGTTGAGAAGCCATGTCTCGAATTCAAACTTTTCGCCGCGATCCCAGCCGAATTTGGCAAATTTAGCCGAAGGAACGATGTCTCTGAGCGAATCCTTTACGGCAAAATAACCGGGTTTCTTTACGTTGGGATAAGCGACAAGCGAGTTGTTGGCCGCACATTTCCACGGCTCGCACCAGCACCAGTTGACCGCCATTGCGCAAACCGGTTTCTGACGGCGGGCTTCCTCGAAAATCGCCTTGTAGCCCATTTGCTGGAGCCAGCCGGATGTTTCGACAATAGCCTCGATTGATGAGATGTCGCCGAAACGTTCGAGAGTCGGGAGACACAGCCACTGAGCCTCGCCGTTCCATGCGTAGAATGCGTGATGCGCCTGCCATACCCCACCCGGCTTCGGTGGGTACAGCTCGTCTTCGGGGATGAACGTCCTGAGATACTCTACAGATGGCGTGGACGGGATTCCGAACTCGGTATAAGCCGTCGCCTCAGTTCTGCCGAACAGCGCAAACTGGTCGAGTCCGCTTGTACCGTCGATGAAGGTATAGCCGCCGTGCTTCATGCCGTAGATTGGCGAGGTCGGGTTGTACGGGATCTCGGGCGCGAGTTCAAGGGTAAGTGCGTTGAGCAGACGGAGCGCGAGGTGCTGATCGGTCATGCCGGACCACGAATTGAACAGCTCGTTGCCGCCGCACCAGATTGAAATCGACGGGTGAGAACGCAGCTTCAATATAATCGCAGTCGCTTCCTGCTTTAAGATGGATAAATATGCATCGGAATCGTAATAATTATTACAAGCGAGCGGGAACTCAAACCACAGCATTATGCCGTATTCGTCGCAGAGAGAATAGAAATCCTCCTTCTGGCAGCCCGTTCCGCCCCAGCACCGGAAGATGTTCATGTTCGCATCAGCGGCAAATTTTATCAGTTCCTCGTACTTTTCACGAGTCATTGTGCCGGTGAAAATCTCCTGATTGACGTAATTCGAGCCTTTTGCGAACACATTTACGCCGTTCAGTGTGATCTGAGCCGGAGGATATGCGCGCGTTTTCGGGAAATCCGTTGGTTCAATAAATCTTCCGCTGTTTTGAGTGAGCTGGACGCGACGGAAGCCTATTACGCCGGATTTTTCGTTTTCGCCGATTTTTACTGTATATTTATACAGATTCGGCTCACCGTATCCGCGGCACCACCACAGCTTCGGATTTGAAATTGTGAACGAAACCTTGCCGTTAAAGGTTGTCCCTTTGGCACAGATTTTGCCGTCCGGCTCGTATACCGTTACTTCAGCCTCGTGCTTTCCTTCAACTGTTATCGTGAGATGCGCGGAGGAAAAGTCGGATGCGAGGTCGTAACGCGCTTCGGTTCGTCCGATGTAGAATTCATCACGCGATTCAATATAACACTCGTCCCACAAGCCCGACGGAATTACGCGCGGATGCCAGTCCCATTCATACGCTACCGGCGGTTTGCACGACTGCGACGCCTGATTTCGGTCCATAGGCATACCCTCGAGCATCGGATGCGGATGAATTTTTATGCAAAACTCAACTCCCGGCTCAAGCGGCTTTCCGAACAGCTCCTGCGATATGTCGTCAAGGCAGATGTCTACACGCGAAAACATTCCCTCGTGCGTGTAAAACTCCTCGCCGTCGAGAATCAGCGACCAGATGTAGTCAATTCCCTCGGTTACGAACCAGATTTTCTCGTTCTCACGCCTATCGAACATTAAATTAGTCCGATAAAACCAAGTATACGGCTCGAGCTCGACCATTTTTTTGTGCTCCATGCCGTAGTTTATGTCACTGACAAATTCGGGATGGGCCGTGATGTAGTCAAGCTGCACGTTTCCGGGGACTGAGGCGGGGAACGGCGGGCAGTCAATGTCGGGTGAATAAGCCTTATAAGATTGATAAAATTTCATGATCATTATCCCTTTTTGAATAAAATTACATACGTGATATATATATTTAAAATATTTAAATCAAAAAAATCCCCCGGGATGCCGTTTAAAACAAGCGTATAGAAACCCTGCTTACGCAAGGACGGTGCCCTCTCCAGCGGTTCGTGCTCCCAGCTTCCTTATCGCAGCGGCGGCGCGGAATGCGTCTCACGGCAGCGTAGGGAGGTCTGCATACCTCACGCCGGAAGTCCGGGCTCCTTTTTACTCTTCGTGGGTTTTTACGCTCATCTTTATCTCGTACACCCCAGGGGATTGCGGCGGTATATCGTTTATACACTCACCGTTTCAGAGATTTTCCACCAGGAATTCAAGCGGAAATTAATCCTCGTCGTAGAAAATATCGGAAAATTCGTCGTCGAATATATCCGCGATCTCGTCGAATTCGTCGTCGTCTTCAATCGTTTCAAGTATGTCTTCGCCGTCCTCGTCAACGGAGCACTTGAGAATGACATATTCGCTGCTTTCCTCTTCGCCGTCCTCGTTCACCGGAATGAGAGCCTTGTAGACCTCACCGTTGTGCTCAAGTGTGCCGAGAAGCGCGAAATGCAGTTCGTTGCCGTCCTCGTCCGTGAGAGTGTATATCTCGGGATCGTACTCTTCGTTTTCTTCGATTTCATTCTTTTCGTCGAAGAGTCCGTCGTTTTTGTCCATGACTTATCTCCAATCCATAATCAAACTCAAAAATATACCAAGCCAAAACAGTAAACTAAAAACTCAG
>JBJFHS010000022.1:0-5812 GCA_051893885.1 Eubacteriales bacterium | reverse complement strand
CAGGGAGTACGCTTCAAAAGTCAAGCATGACCGGGGAGAAATACTTCCCTGTCCGGTTTTCGCTTGAAACAACCGTCTGAGCCGTGAGCAGCAGCTTGAGGTTATAAAGCGCACATTCCACGAGAGTATGTAAGTTAATCTGAATTATCCGAAATGATTTCACGTGCATATTTTACTGCCACATTTATTACAAACGGTATGTGCAGACAGGTTTTATATGCCCATGCGTACCAGTAAGCCATCATAAACGCACTCAATGCCTCAAATTCCGGGCTGATATACCGGCTGAGTCTGCAGCAGTTCGGTCCGGAACATCTGAGAGCAAGTGCGGTTTCAAGCGGGAGAGGAGCCAGAAACGGTCTCTGCCAGTCTATTACCCGGACTTCATCTCCGTCAAGAAGGATATTGTCTCCGGTCAGATCTCCGTGAACCAGTCCGATTTCGTGATTCCAGCAAACCGAAGCTGTGTTATTCATCCAATATCTCAGTTTATCCTGCTCGTCTTTTGTAAAGCCTGACTGAGCCAGATACGGGATTATTTCTTCAAGCAGCCTTATTCCCTGAGAATGAGTGGACAAGTCCCAGATGTACGTGTAATTTTTGATTTTTTGTATTTCCCTGCTGAGTTTTTCCGTATTTTCTATTATTTTGTGTGAGTCCGGGTTTGATTTTCCGAAGGTAGTGATTCCCCAATAAGGCATCAGCATGACATCGCAATTATCAAGAACCGAGGAATATACGGGCTTGAGAAGCAGCGGACTGTCGCATTGCTCATAAAATCTGCGCTCAACGCTTGCTTCTGCAACCTGACTTTTGTAAATCAGTTTTTTTCCGCTTTTGGTTACGATCAACTCCACGCATGAAAGCGGCCAGCTGTGCAGCTTGTTCCTCAACTCGATTTTTTCTCCGATAACCGATTCAAGTTCGCTGTTATCGTTCATTGTTAGGTTTTCAAGTTTATACGACATAATAAATATCTTTCGTTGTTACGGTTTTAGGTGCAATTATTATACATCAATATTTATTTTCCGACAACTGTTTTTAATAAAAAAAGCATGAAAAAACAGCTCTCATACAATATAGTATGCAGGGCGCGCATCATCTCAACGTCAACGTGATGAACCGCGATGTGCTTGAGGACGCGATGGAGCATCCCGAAAAGTACCCGACGCTGACTATACGTGTCTCGGTATATGCAGTGAACTTCAACCGTCTGAGCCATGAGCAGCAGCTTGAGGTTATAAAACTCACATTCCACGAAAGTATGTGACAAAAAAGAGATTCAACTGTCGGTTAAGTTTTTATCTCTGTTAAAGCTCTTCATTTTTTATAAATTACATGGTATCATATAATCACGGTACCGGTATAATTTAAATTTGAGGAGAATTAACATGAAGCAAACAATGGGACAGATACTCCGTCAGCTCAGAAAAGAAAAAAATCTTACTCAGGACGAGCTCGCCGAACAGCTTAACCTATCATCCGCAGCAATATCAAAATGGGAAAATGACACAAGTATGCCCGATATTTCTCAGGTCGTGCCGATATGCAATGTTTTCGGGATTCAGGCGGACGTACTTTTCGGCAGATTCGGTATCAATGACGTTGAAGAGGTCGAAAAAATTATAAATGAATCTAATAATATTTTCCGTAAATCAAGAGAAGATGATAGCTCATACAACGGATTTCTAAACGCAGTTGTTAAGGCATACGAATACATCAAACCGAAGATCGGCAATTATCCGAACAATTTCAAGCTGCTGACTTCCTTTGCAGGATGGGCTTACGATATTATATGGGGACGGAACGAAAAATATATTAAAGATAGATTTTCGGAAAATGAAATCGCAGATATAAAAAATGAATCCGTTAGAAGCTGCAGATTTGTGATGGCAAATTCTAAAGACACGACTGAAAAAATAAATGCGGCATCTCAGCTAATTGCTATATACAACTCATACGGTGAGTTTGATAAATCAGAAGAACTGCTCGAATATATGCCGAAGGATTTCGGTTCATGGAGAGGTTTTTGGATTTCAGAAATAAAGAATCGGCAAAATGATACTGCCGGAGAGATAAAACAGCTTTCTGTAAACGCCAGCACGCTTATTACTTGGCTCTTCAGCGAAGTATATGCTCTCGGAACGGCTTACGCTGAAAATTAGCAGTATAAAGACGCAATTTTTACCTATCTCTCGATGCCGAAGCTGATTCCGGCTGTTTTCCCAGATAATGACAAATTTTATCCTACACTGCAAAACTGCGGTCTTTGCTACGGAAAGGCAGCCAAATGTTACATCAGATTAGGCAATTATGAAAAAGCTATTGATATGCTTGAATTAGAGTACGATTTTTTTGTGAGTCAGGGAGTTCTTTCAAACAACGCCTCTCAGCCTGAATCTCCGATTCTAAAATACTGTGATATGACGCCTTTTGCCGGAGATATGGATGTAAAAGGCTGTTTGAGGGATATCAGCGAATACGATAAATTTTATGATGAAAAGTTGGGCGAATATCCTCGGTTTATGTCGCTTTATGAGAAAGTCAGAGCATTATCCAACTAATACTTAAATACATAATAAAGTAAACAGCTCTCATACAATACAGTATGCAGGGCTGTTTTGCTTTTTATAATTCAATTTCGAGACCGACGGGACAGTGATCGCTGCCCATTACATCGGTATAAATCACGGCGTCCTTCAGCTTATCGTTGAGCGAGGCGGAGGTAATAAAATAATCGATGCGCCAACCGATATTCTTTTCGCGGGCTTTGAACATATACGACCACCACGTGTACATATCCGCCTTATCGGGATAGAAATAGCGATATGTGTCTGTGAATCCGGCGCCGAGCAGTTCGCTTATTTTTCCGCGCTCCTCGTTTGAAAAGCCGGGGTTGCCTACGTTATTTTTGGGATTTTTCAAGTCGATTTCGTTTCGCGCGACGTTCAGGTCTCCGCAGAGGATCACAGGCTTGGTTTTGTCGAGCGCGGTAAGGTAGTGTCTGAGGTCGTCTTCAAACTCCATGCGGTAATCAAGGCGTTTCAGCTCATGCTGTGAGTTCGGGGTATACGAATTGACGAGGAAGAATGCCGGAAACTCGAGCGTGATAAGCCGTCCCTCATCGGAATATTTGCCGTCGATGCCGTAATAGACCTCATCGGGCTTGATTTTTGTGTAAACTGCGGTACCGGAGTATCCCTTTTTAACCGCGCTCGAGAGATAACGGAAATACCCCTCGCGTTCAAATTCCGCCTGTTCGGGCTGCAGTTTGGTTTCCTGAATCGAAAAAATGTCCGCATCGGCTGAGTCGAAAAACTCCGCAAAGCCCTTCCCTATCACCGCGCGGAATCCGTTGACGTTCCATGATACAAGCTTCATTTTCTGCTCCGATTTTTGATTATTTTGTTGTATTTTATCACAAAACCGGAGCGAAATCAAGAGCCTTCTTACTGTATAGATATCTGTGTCGGAGGAGAGGAGAGTATTTCCGTGAGAAATTCTGGGTCGGTCATGCTTCCGCCGATAAAGCGTCCGCCGCAGGTAATGAAATACTTCGCCTTTTTTAGCGAAATTTTCATCATTTTCAATGTGTCGAAAGAGAGATAGGAATACCGCCGCGCTTCGATAATGCGTTTTGCGTAAGTTGTTCCGATTCCCGGAACTCTGAGAAGTGTATCGTAATCCGCTGTATTTACTTCAATCGGGAACATTGAGATATTGCGCAGGGCATATGCGGTTTTGGGGTCGAGGCGTTCATTGAGCAGCGGAGCCTCCTCGGGTGCAATTTCATCCGGTGAGAAGCCATAGTTTTGCATCAGCCTATCTGCCTCGTACAGTCTGACGCTTCTCCAGGCCGGTGTGGTCTGCAAATCAAGATTTTCGTAACCTTTCGCGTGGAAACGATAAGTGAAATTGGTGTAATAGACCCGTTTCAGTCGGAATTTTCGATAAAGGGCTTCTGCAAGGGTCAGGATGGTTCGGTCATCCTCGTGAGCCGCTCCCGCCATGAGCTGTGTCGTTTGACTGTACGCGAATGTCCTGTGGTTGTATTTATGTTCCTTTATCTGGGAGGCAACCTCGCTCATCGGACCGATTATATTTTCTTTATTTTTCTGTTTGGCGATAATTTTATAGGTATTGCTCCTTGCGACTTCGATATTCACGCTGAGGCGGCTTGCGTACTTCCCTGTCTCTGTGATAAGTCTGGGGTCCGCGCCCGGCATTACCTTTGTGTGAATGAAGCCGGTGTATCCGAGCTCGGTGCGCAGAATTTTTGTCGCCTCGGCGAGCATTTCCTGCGTGGTGTCGGAGCATTTATAAATAGCAGATGACAGAAAAACCCCGTGACCATTTTTAATCGCTTCTCTGTATGCCATTTCGGCAAGCTCACGCGGGGTGGATAGGTAGTCACACTTTCGCTCCAGTGTGGCTCTGCACCCACAGTAAGCGCAGTTGAATGTGCATCTGCCGCACAGATACAGCTTTGGAATCTTAGGGGGACAGGGTTTTGCCCGGAGCTGCATGGCTGCGTTTACAGCGGCATTTTCAGCGTCAACACTGCATCCCATTTCATACTGTGAATCCTCCGCCATTGTGCTGCGCTTTTCTTCATATGTAAAGCTGTGAGGCAGTATTACATTCGGCATAATTTCCCTCGCTTAATCAAACGTTTGTTTTGTATTATGATACCATAAAAGAACGTCTGTGTCAATATCATGCAACAAAAAACAGACACCGATAAATAAAACGGTGCCTGTAAATTGGTTATTGAACTTTATAAAAGTAGTATTCGGACAAATAATTTTTGTTAAAATTACTTTACTTCTACTTCTGCGCCTGTAGCAGCGATCTTGGTCTTCATAGCTTCTGCGTCTTCCTTGGAGAGACCTTCCTTGATGGTCTTCGGAGCGCTTTCTACGAGTTCCTTAGCTTCCTTGAGGCCGAGACCGGTGATTTCACGGACAACCTTGATAACGTCGAGCTTCTTAGCGCCGAAGGACTTGAGAACTACGTCGAATTCAGTCTTTTCTTCTGCTGCGGGAGCTGCTGCACCTGCTGCGCCTGCTACTGCTACGGGAGCTGCTGCGGATACGCCGAATTCCTCTTCTACTGCTTTTACGAGGTCTGCGAGTTCGAGAATTGTAAGAGACTTGATTTCTTCAAGAATCTGAAGTGACTTTTCTGATGCCATTTTAAATTTCCTCCGTTATATGTGTGTTATTTTTTGAAAATTAAATAATTCAGCTGACTTTATTATTCAGCAGCGGCTTCTTCGGCAGGAGCTTCACCTTCGGAATCCTTGTCGACGATAGCCTGTAATACATATGCAAATTTGTAGAGCGGGCTCTGCATACTTCCGAGAAGCTTTGCGATGAGCACTTCCTTCGGCGGGATATCAGCAAGCTCATTTACTGTAGCTGCATCAACAACAGCTCCGTCGAGGATACCGCCGCGGATTTCGAATGTTTCGATTTTTTCAGCGTATTCCTTGAGAATCTTAGCGGGAGCTATAGGGTCGTTGGCGCTGATTGCAATCGCATTCATTCCTTCGAGCTGGGGCTTGAGGGCTTCAAAGCCTACTTTGTCGCAAGCCTTACCGATGAGTGTATTTTTAATGACAGAATATTCAACGCCGGCTTCACGAAGAGCTTTACGGAGACTTGTGTCCTGCTCAACTGTGATACCTTCATACTTAACAAGTACGCCGGATGCAGCGTGGCTTAACTTGTCCGCAAGAGCTTCAACAACGGCTTTTTTCTGCTCTAATATTTTCTCGCTTGGCATTTTTCTTCCTCCTTGTAAGTTTCAG
>JBJFHS010000021.1:0-5857 GCA_051893885.1 Eubacteriales bacterium | reverse complement strand
ATGGAAGCATTTGAAGCATTGAACAGCTATTATTCAAATTATGACGAAGAAAGCCGGCTCACATCTCAGCACGGCCGCGTGGAGTTTACTGCAACTGTCAGGTATATCGAAAAATATCTGAACGCCGGGATGAAAATTCTGGAAATCGGCGCGGCTTCGGGCAGATATTCGCATTATTTCGCGCGTCTCGGCTATGAAGTTGATGCGGTTGAACTTATTCCGGCTAACATTGAGAAGTTCAAAGCTAACACTTGTGAAGGTGAAAATGTCAGAATTTTTAAGGGAAACGCAGTTGATTTGTCCGACTTCGGCGATGAAGAGTATGATATAGTGCTTCTGCTCGGGCCGATGTACCACCTGTTCACTGTTGACGAGCAGCAAAAGGCTTTATCGGAAGCAAAACGGGTGCTGAAATCCGGCGGGGTCATGTTCACGGCTTACTGCATGAACGATCCGACAATTGTAAATTTCTGTTTCGTCGACGGAAACATATGGTACGCTCTCGAGCAAAACATGGTTGACAGTGATATATTCAAGTGCCGCTCAACACCGAAGGATTTGTTTGTGCTGTGGAGACGGGATGAGATTTTTGAATTAACAAAAGCACTCGATATGGAGCGGCTGCATTTCGTCGGAACGGATATGTACACAAATTATATCCGCGAAACGGTTGACGCGATGGACGAGCGCACCTTTGATATGTGGCTGAAATACTGCCTTAGCATATGTGAGAGAGAAGATTTGGTCGGTCTGTCGCATCACACGCTCGACATACTCAGAAAGAGGTAAAAAAATAGATTTTATTTTACGCGATGCCTGTGCGGAGGACGCCGAAAAGCTGATTCTGCTTGAAAAGGAGATTTTTCTTCTGCACAAGGAGAAACGGCCTGAGCTGTTCAGGGATATGGTGAAATTCTTCACGCCGGAATATCTTGAGGAGATAAAAAACGACCCCGACTGCGAATTTCTGATAGCCGAGTCCTGCGGAGAGATAATCGGTTATGTCAATTCGGTAATCCGCCATGTTCGTGAGCATCCGACATATGTTGACCACGATATTTATCACATCCACGACCTGTGTGTAGCCAAAAAATACCAACGAAGCGGCATCGGCAGGATGATTATGGAGGAATGTGCAAACCGCGCTCGTATGAGAGGGTGCCGCTATGTCACACTGGATGTCTACACGGCAAACGACGGAGCTGTTGAATTTTATAAAAAAATAGGCATGACTCCGCGAACGCACCGAATGGAACTTGTTTTATAAGAAATTCAGTTATTTTACGGAAGATTGATTATATTCTGTGAGGAAAATTTTATCATTTACATATTTATTTACATTATAATTTGTGATATAATAATAAATGTATTTTAAAATCAGAAATCCTGAAAGGTATAATTATAATATATGTGCGGTTTTATTGGATTTACGGGGATAATTGACCGGCGTGAGGACGTCATAAAGCGGATGGCTGACAGAATCATACACCGCGGTCCGAATTCCGAGGGATATCACATCGACGGTGAAGGTGAGAATGACAGCATCACGCTCGGATTCAGACGGCTGTCCATCATAGACCTGTCAGACGGCTCACAGCCCATGTACAACGAGGACGGAAATGTGGTTATCGTCTACAACGGAGAAGTTTACAACTTTATGGAGCTGCGTGACGAGCTTATCGCGAAAGGCCATGTTTTCAGAACCCGCTGCGACACCGAGGTCATTATTCACGGCTATGAGGAGTGGGGAGAAAAAATCGCGGAGAAGCTTAGAGGTATGTTTGCTTTCGTCATCTGGGACAAAAAAACGAACGTACTTTACGGCGCACGCGACCCGTTCGGAATAAAACCGTTTTACTATACTAAAGTGAAGTCCGGTCTGCTGTTCGGCTCGGAGATAAAGAGCTTTCTCGAGCACCCCGAATTCAAGCCCGAGGTAAACGAAAACGCACTCAGACCGTATCTGACATTCCAGTATTCTTCCCTTGAGGAAACATTTTTCAAAGGCGTTTACAAGCTCCCGCCGGCACACTATTTCACATACCGCGGCGGAAAAATGGAAATAACACGGTATTTCGACTTTGATTTTACAAAGAAAACTTCCCTTTCCTATGATGAATGCGCGGATATGATAGACAGCCGGATTCACGAGTCTGTCGCGGCTCACAGAATCAGCGATGTCAAGGTTGGTTCGTTCCTCTCGGGAGGAGTGGATTCTTCCTACATCACGGCGACACTTATGCCGAACGACACATTTTCAGTCGGATTCAACTACGAAAAATTCGACGAAACAAGTGAAGCCAAGGAGCTGTCTGAGCGGCTTGGAGTGCAGAATTTCCTGAAGCATATCACGGCTGACGAGTGCTTTGACGCGTTTCCCACAATTCAGTACCACATGGACGAGCCGCAGTCAAATCCGTCGTCAGTTCCGCTGTATTTTCTCTCAAAGCTCGCCGCAGAGCACGTCACAGTGGTTCTCTCCGGTGAAGGTGCGGACGAAATTTACGCGGGATATGAATGGTATGATGAAACTCCTCTTATGCGGAAATACAAGAAAATTCCGGCTTTTCTGAGACGTGGAGCTGCCGGAATATCACATCATCTGCCGTATTTCAAGGGACACGATTTCATCATCAAGGGAAGCGGCAGGCCGGAGGATTATTTCATCGGACAGGCTCTCGTGTTCCCCGAAAATGAGGCCTTCGACATCCTTCGCGGCAAATACAAAAACGGACCTTCGGCGCACGACGTTACAAAACCGATTTACGACAAGGTCAGAGGTCTGTCGGAGCTTGAAAAAAAGCAGTACCTTGATTTGAATCTGTGGCTTCCCGGGGATATTCTTCTGAAAGCCGACAAGATGAGCATGGCACATTCGCTTGAGCTGCGTGTACCGTACCTTGACAAAGTCGTAATGCAGGAGGCGCAGACACTTCCCTCGTCATATAAAATCGACGGACACGATACAAAAGCCGTGCTGAGAACCGCCGCAAACAAGACTCTGCCGGACGAATGGGCTCACAGACCCAAAAAAGGCTTCCCCGTTCCGATTCGGACATGGCTCAGGGAAGACAAATACTACAACATAGTAAAAAAATCCTTCACTTCAGACCGCGCCTCGGAGTATTTCGATGGGGATAAACTGCTGCGGCTCCTCGACGAGCACAAAAACGGCACGGCTAACAATCAGAGAAAAATCTGGACTGCTTATACCTTCCTCACATGGCATGAGCAATTTATCAAATAAATTTGGGGGTTAAAAATGTCCCGTGATATCGTACCTGTTCTTTTAGGAGCAGATTTAAACTGTTACAACGTGGCGCGAGCATTCCATATGCAGTACGGAGTTAAATCCTACGCGTTCGGACGCTACGCTGTTTCCGCCACAAAATATTCTAAAATTGTCAACTTCAAAAGCATACCCGATATTGATACGGACAAGGTCATGCTCGACACTCTGCACCGCTTTGCCGACGCTCATATCGGAGACAGAATGATTCTTTTCGGATGCACAGACGACTATGTTTCGATGATAATCCGCAACCGTGAGGAGCTTTCCGATTTTGTAATTCCCTATCCTCCGGCTGAAATGCTGACAACCATCTCGAAAAAGGCGGAATTTTATGAGACCTGCGACAAATTCGGCATACCTCACCCCGAAACAGTGATACTGACGGGCAAAACCGGAGCGGATGAACTTACCGAAGAAAAGCTCGGCTTCAGCTATCCTATAATTGTAAAGCCGTCCTCAAGCGTGGACTACTGGAAGCACCCGTTTGACGGAATGAAAAAGGTCTATACCGCCGCATCTCCTGATGAAGCCGAAAAAATAATCAATGACATTTATTCCTCCGGCTACCCCGAAAAAATGATTTTGCAGGAATTTATCGCCGGCGGAGACTCCCAGATGCGCGTTTTCACCTGTTTTTCCGATGCACACGGAAAAGTTCGGGCTATGTGTCTCGGTCACACAATGCTTGAGGAACACACTCCGAAAGGGCTCGGAAACCACGCCGCAATAGTCACCGAACCCGTTTCTTCCCTGCCGATTGCGGATAAAATCAAGGATATGCTTGAGGAGATCGGCTACACTGGCTTTGCCAACTTTGATATCAAGCTGAGAGAGGGCACAAAGGATGACTTCCGGGTGTTTGAGATCAACCTCAGACAGGGACGGAGCAATTTCTATCTGACTTCCGCCGGACTGAACGTGGCATACCTCGCGAACGAAGTGTTTGAGTCGGACGGCGACGACTGTTACAGAGTGGAGAAAAAGGTTTTCTGGCATCACATTCCCAAAAGCACGGCTTACAGATACACCGAGGACAAAGAGCTCGTCGAAGAAGCAAAAAAACTCGCAAAATCCGGCAAAGAGTTTTCATCGGTGTGGTATAAACCGGATATGCGGCTGAATCCTCTCCGAATCGTATGCGTGATGGAACAGCTCAGGCGTCAGAAATCAAAATTCAAAAAGTATTATCCGGTGCAAAAATAATTATGGAAAACAACAAACGCAAGCTGCTGGGCATAATCGGCGGACTCGGACCTGCGTCAAGCGCGTATTTTTATGAGTTGATAACGGAGCACACAAAGGCGTCCCGCGACCAGGATCACATCGACATAATTCTCTCGAGCCGAGCCACAACGCCCGACAGAACCGATTATATCCTCGGAAGAAGCAGCGAAAGTCCGCTCCCGGCGATGATATCGGACGCAAAATCTCTCGAGGCATACGGAGCTACAGCTATAGTTATCCCATGCAACACCGCGCACTTTTTCATCGACGAGGTGAGGCGTGCGGTGAGTGTCCCAATGCCGAGCATTATCGAGGAAACCGTAACATATATTAAAAATCAGGGATTCAGACGCGCGGCAATTCTCGCAACCGAAGGAACAATTCATTCCGGAGCGTATCAGCATGAATTTTTAAAACAGGGGCTCGGATGTGTTGTACCCGACGACATTGGAAAAGCAAAGCTGATGGAATTGATTTACGAAAAGGTAAAAAAAGGCGTCATTCCCGAACCCGAGGAGCTTTATAAAATTACAGAGCCGATGTTTGCTTCCGGTTGCGACTGCGCTGTCCTCGGCTGTACGGAACTCTCGCTTATCGGAAAGAAAATCAAAGACACACGGTTTGTGGATTCACTTACCGTTCTTGCCTACCGCTCAATCAAGCTGATGGAACACGAGGTTATATAATGCAGAGACTTCTCACCACTCTTTTATCCTCACTTTCGTATAAAACCGCGGACGGATTGGCTGTTCCGGAAAACATAAAAATCGACTCAATCGAATATGATTCCCGAAAAGTTACGCCGACATCCATGTTCTTCTGTCTTCCTGGCGCGAGAGCTGACGGTCACGATTACGCCGGCAGAGCTTATATTTCGGGATGTCGTGTATTCGCTGTAGAAAGAGCGCTCGATTTGCCCGATGACGCCGTTCAGATTATTTTTCCCTCCACGCGTGAGGCTCTTTCTCTTGTTTCATCAAAATTTTACGGAGAACCGTCGAAAAAACTCAAGGTAATCGGTATAACCGGAACAAAGGGCAAGACCACTACATCTATTTTAATTGAAGAAATTATGTCGTACTGCGGGATAAAGTGCGCTTATATCGGCTCGAACGGGGTAAAAATCGGCTCTCAGCACTACGACACGGTGAACACCACACCCGAAAGCCGTGAGCTGCACCGATATTTTTCGATAATGGCAGAATCAGGATTTACGCACGTTGTAATGGAGGTCTCCTCTCAGGCACTCGACAACTACAGAGTCTGCGGAATTGAATTTGACACCGTAATATACACAAATCTATCCCCCGACCACATCAGCGACGTTGAGCACAGCTCATT
>JBJFHS010000020.1:0-5908 GCA_051893885.1 Eubacteriales bacterium | reverse complement strand
TGCAGCCGCCGCGGGTTGTGGATATGTTCTTTTGGATGACAGTTCGGCAGATTATACCGACGCTGTGGCTGCGTTTGTGGAGTATATGAATTCATATGCGAAAAATCTCGGCTGTACAAACACGAATTTTACTACTCCGGACGGATTTGCCGGAAACGAACATTACTCAACTCTTCACGATATGGCACTCATCTCAAAAGCAGCGGCGGAGAACGAAATTATCACTGAATACGCGAAATTGTTATCGGATGATGTGACATATGCGAGCGGACACGTCAATACATGGGTTAATACGAACAAAATGCTCGACCCCGACTCAAAATATTACTGCAAGGATGTTGTCGGACTGAAAACAGGCAGCCTTGAGGACAGCTTTTCCCTTGTTGTTTTTTATGACGACGGAGAGCTTAGGCTTATTATCGGTCTGTTCGGTGCGAAAAAAGACAGTGACAGATATACCGACGCACTGAACATTATTGACGCGGAGAAGGAAGTTTTCAGAACAAATAAATAAAAAATCGGGTTTCGCTGATTATCTGAAATAATTAAGCCAAACCCGATTTTGTTTTTTATCCCATCGCGATGAGTTCCGAAACGGTCACAAAATTATATCCTTCGTCAAGCAGAGCGGGAATTAACTGCCGCAGTGCATCCGGTGTCGGTGAATTTCCCGAAACATAGTCGTGGAACAGGATTATATCCCCCTCTTTCACCGATGACATGACGTTTTTTACGATTTCGTCAGTCGGCGTGTGTGCCCAATCCCGTGTATCTACCGACCAGCAGATAATAGTGTAATCGTTGTCTGCGGCGGCTCTGAGAAGTGTGTCGCTGTAAATTCCTCCCGGCGGTCTCAGCAGCTTGGTTCTGTATTCGATGTTCTCATAAATCGCTTCTTCGGCGTCTTCGATTTCTCCGCAGATTCCGTCATATGATAGCTTTTTCAGGTTCATATGGTGCGAATAGGTGTGGTTTCCGATTTCGTGTCCGTTCTCGTATTCAGTTTTGACAAGGTCACCATACCATGTCGCATTTTCTCCGATGACAAAAAATGTCGCCTTGATTCCGTATTCCGCCAGAATATCGAGAATTTCCGGTGTGTGAACTGGGTGAGGGCCATCGTCAAAGGTGAGAGCGATGTTTTTTTTGCTGCTCTGACACGAATATATGATATCAGAGGCATTCGTTCTCACGGCAAACAAATTCGACAAAAGAAGAACGAGGGCTATTGATATTATCTTTTTTTTCATATCAGCATCCCGATTCCGTCAGTTCGTCGAGAGTACCGAAGCCGTAGCCCATTTCACGCCACTGTCTGATAAGCTCGGGCAGAATTTCGGCATTTGTCTTTGACGTGGGATGCAGGAGCAGGACTTCTCCGTTGTGGGTGTTTGTGATGATTTTATTTATCGCACTTTCGGCGCTCATCTGATTTTCGTTGTCCCAGTCGGCGTATGCAAAGCTCCAGAATATTGTTTTGTATCCGAGCTCATCCGCCCAGACGAGATTATCTTCATTGAATTTTCCCTCCGGCGGACGGTAATATTTTGACAGCTCAGCGCCGGTTTTGTCTTTATAGATCTGCTCCATTTTCTGCAGTTCTTCGGCGAATGCTTCTTTTGTTGTTACTTTTGTCATATCCCGATGCTTTGCGGTGTGGTTGCAGATTGTGTGACCTTCGTCTATCATACGTTTGACAAGGTCGTTATTTGACTCAACCAGATTGTCGAGGATAAAAAATGCCGCCGGAACGTTTTCTGATTTCAGTGTGTCGAGTATTTTTTCTACATTTCCGTTTTCATATCCCGCGTCGAATGTCAGATATATCACCTTTTCGTCTTCACCCAGGAAATACCCGTTGTGATCTCTGACCCAGCTCATTTCAGGCGGAATCGGCGGACGTGCGCTGCTTTTCATGTGCTTGCAGTACCAGTTCTGCGGAGCTGATGAAACCGAAACCGCACCGTTTACATTACCTGAGGCACTTTCATTTTTCTTGCGGCAGGGTGAATTTTTTCCTCTTTTTGGTGTGAAATCCTCGTTTTCAACCTCAGTTTCCGAGTTTTCACTTGAATCCGGCAGAATTTCTTTGAATTTTTCGATAAATCCGACTCCGCTTATTTGCGCGGCGGCAATACCTGCGGCAGTCAGAGCAGCTATTAATTGAAGCGGTGCTTTCATGTGCATCTCCTTTTGTTTTTTATTGTGCGATATTATTTTTTCCGCAGATATTGAAAGTAAACACTAAAATTTATGGCGCGATTAAATGAATATTCCACCCCGTTTTAAATGTATATTCGCTGCATATTTGTGGCATAAATGAATAATAAGTCCAATTTTTATAATTATTTGTGATAATATTTCCCTATTTTGTAAAGTTTGCATATTGCAAAACTGACGCCGCGGATGTATAATTATGTCATGAAAATAAATAAAAATACATTAATGGAGTCTGAAATGAGCAAAAAAGAAATAAAGAAAATCGTCCTCGCATATTCCGGAGGTCTTGACACATCAATTATTATTCCGTGGCTTAAAGAAACATATCCGGGCTGCGAAGTTATCGCGGTTTCGGGAAATGTAGGTCAGGCTGACGAGCTTGAAGGACTTGAAGAAAAAGCAATCGCAACCGGTGCATCGAAGCTGTATATCGAGGACCTTCGCGAAGAATTCATCACGGACTATATCTTCCCCACCGTAAAAGCCGGCGCTAAATACGAAAACACATACCTCCTCGGCACATCGTTCGCGCGTCCTCTTATTGCAAAAAGACTTGTTGAAATCGCAAAAGCTGAGGGCGCTGACGCAATTGCACACGGCTGCACAGGAAAAGGAAATGACCAGGTGCGTTTTGAGCTTACAATCAAAGCTTTTGCACCTGACATGGAAATCATCGCTCCCTGGAGAATCTGGGACATCAAGTCTCGCGACGAGGAAATCGACTACGCTGAGGCTCACCACATTCCGCTCAAGATAAACCGCGAGACAAATTACTCAAAGGACAAGAATCTCTGGCATTTGTCTCACGAAGGTCTCGACCTCGAGGATCCCGCTAACGAGCCGATGTACGATAAGATTCTCGAAATGGGCGTGACCCCCGAAAAAGCTCCCGACACCCCCACATACATCACGCTTCACTTTGAAAAAGGAAATCTCACCGCAATCGACGGCAAGGAAATGAGCCCGATTGACCTGATTGATACCCTCAACAAGGTTGGCGGAGCTAACGGAGTCGGAATAATCGACATAGTTGAAAACCGTCTTGTCGGTATGAAGAGCCGCGGTGTATACGAAACTCCCGGCGGAACTATACTCTATGCCGCACACGAGATGCTTGAAACCCTCACTCTCGACCGTGAAACAATGCACCTCAAGCAGATGCTGGCAGGAAAATTCGCGGACCTCGTTTATTTCGGTCAGTGGTTCACACCTGCACGCGATGCACTTTCGGCATTTGTCGATAAAACACAGGAAACCGTAACAGGTGACGTAAAAGTCAAGCTCTACAAAGGCAATATTACTCCCGCATCGGTTACATCACCCTATTCTCTCTACAACGAGGATATCGCGACATTTGACGAAGACCATGTGTACAACCAGAAAGACGCCGACGGCTTTATCAACCTCTTCGGACTGCCGATCAAGGTCAAAGCCATGGCGGAAGCAAAATGGAACAAATAATATAAGCTGAGAATAAGCCAACTATGCGTAACTGTTTTCGATTACAATCGTTTTCGATTATATCGTTCAGTTACGCACACTGTTATAAATGATAATTACAGATAAAAAGGTATGGTAGATTATGGCAAAAATGTGGGATGCGCGCTTCGGAAAGGCAGAAAACAGCCGCGTAAACGATTTTAATTCTTCGATTTCTTTTGATTCTCGTATGTTCAGAGAGGATATCGAAGGTTCTGTGGCTCACGCGACGATGCTTGGCAAATGCGGAATAATAGAAAAATCCGAAGCTGACAGGATTGTCTCCGCTCTGATTGAGATAAAGAATGATATTGAATCCGGTGTGCTCTCTATTGACCCGGAGGCTGAGGACATCCATATGTTTGTCGAGGAAGTCCTCACAAAAAGAATCGGCGACACGGGAAAACGGCTTCACACTGCACGGAGCCGGAACGATCAGGTGGCGTTAGACATTCGCCTATATTTGAGAAACGAGATCAAAGAAATCCGTGCGTTGATTTCGTCGCTTCTGTCGGCTATTTCGGCAATCGCCAAAAATAATACGGATGCGGTTATGCCCGGTTATACTCATCTTCAGAGAGCTCAGCCGGTAACTTTTGCCCACTATGTGCTCGCGTATGCCCAGATGTTCATGAGAGACGACGCACGCCTCAGAGAAACCTATGAGAGAACCTCATATTCACCACTCGGATCGGGAGCTCTCGCGTCGACTACTTACCCGATTGACCGTTTTGCAGTTGCCGAAATGCTCGGGCTCAACGGCGTCACCGAAAATTCAATGGACGGAGTCTCCGACAGAGATTTTTTGGCAGAGTTGATTTTTGATTTGTCCCTTGTCATGACCCACCTGTCGCGTTTTTCCGAGGAAATAATCCTGTGGTGTTCGAGTGAATTTTCGTTTATTGAGCTTGACGACGCGTTTTCTACCGGATCTTCAATCATGCCTCAAAAGAAAAATCCCGATATAGCCGAACTTGTACGCGGAAAAACCGGCCGTGTATATGGAGACCTCACAGCTGTTCTTACCATGCTCAAAGGAATTCCGCTTGCCTATAACAAAGATATGCAGGAAGATAAAGAAGCGGTTTTTGACGCAATAGACACCGCAAAGCTCTGCATTGAGCTGTTCACTGCGATGATTTCAACCTTCACAGTGAAAAAAGAACGTCTCAGACAAGCGGCGTCGGGCGGATTTATCAACGCTACCGACTGCGCAGACTATCTCGCGAAAAAAGGAATGCCGTTCAGAGATGCATACAGAATCAGCGGCAAGCTTGTTTCGTATTGTATTGAAAACAAAACTGATTTTGAATCACTCTCTCTCGCTGAATACAAAAAATTCTCCGAGCTGTTTGAAGAAGATATCTACAATGCGGTCGATTTAGACAATTGTGTAAATTCAAGAACCGTTTACGGAGGTCCTTCACTCAATTCGGTTCTGCATCAAATCGAAATTTTAGACAATTACCTAAAAGGAGAGAACATATGACTGGCAAAGTAAAAGCAGCTGTCATCGGAGCCACAGGATATGCCGGAGCTGAATTGGTTCGGCTTCTCATTACACACCCAATGGTGTCAATATGCGGACTATCTTCCGTCTCTTTTGAGGGAAAAGAACTGTCTGATGTATATCCGAGCTTTAAAAAAATCCAGCTTCCGATTTTGACAGATGCCGAAAATGCGATAAAGGATGCCGATGTGGTTTTTGCATCACTTCCGCACGGATTATCTGAAGAACTCGCCGAAAAATGCGTCGAAAAAGGTACATTATTCATCGACCTCGGAGCGGATTTCCGCCTTGAATCGGAAGATGAATATAAGGAATGGTACAAAAAAGACTTCGACAAGCCGGATATACATAAAGATGCGGTATATGCACTGCCCGAGCTGTTCAGAGACAAGATAAAGGGTGCAAAAATTATTGCAAATCCCGCTTGCTATCCAACAGCTGCGTCACTTGCATTATATCCGGCGCTGAAAATGGGGCTCATCGAAAAAGACGGAATCATAATCGACGCTAAATCCGGAGTAACTGGCGCAGGACGCGGTCTGACCCAGAACACACACTAACCCGAGGCGAACGAATCAATTTCCGCATACAAAGTTGGCTCACACAGACACACGCCAGAAATCGAACAGACTTTATCATACGCTTCAGGCGAAAAAATCCATTTACTGTTCGTGCCTCATCTTCTCCCGGTGAACCGCG
>JBJFHS010000019.1:0-5964 GCA_051893885.1 Eubacteriales bacterium | reverse complement strand
ATGTGAGGGTGTGGATATTGATGTTATCCTTGTTCCAGTAGGACTCGTTGGCGGAGAAGACGATTGTGTTGTCAGCTGTGTAGTTGGTTACGATGTACGGACCGCAGTAAGCGATGGAGTCGGGGTCCTTGCCGTACTTATAGGTTTCAGCGGAAGGATCATATGCGTCGAGACCGAACTGACCGCCCTGAGAGGTGTAGTAAGCTCTGTTCATAGGAGCGAAGCAGCCGTAGCCGAGCATTGTTTCAAAGTATGTGAAGGTACCTGTGAGAGTATACTGGAGAGTATAGTCGTCGATAGCCTTTACACCTACTTCGCTGAAGTCTGTTACTTCGCCGAGGATATATTCGTTTACGTTTACTACAACGCCCTGGAGGAGCCATTCAAGACCGCCCTGAGCATCGCACATATGCTGCATACCTGCAACAAAGTCGTCAGCTGTAACTGTGCCGACTTCACGTCCCTGAGAGTCAACCCATTTAACGCCTTCGCGGATCTTGTAGGTTACCGTTACATAGCCTGTGTCCGGATCGGGTTCGGAGAATTCACCGAGACCTGTAGCGAGAGCGGGCTTAAGTGTGCCTTCTGTATCGTACTCAAGAAGTCCGTCGTAGGTGTTTACGATAGCATCGGAGTCAGCTGCTCTGGATGTAGCGAGAACGTCCCATGTCTGAGGGTCGCCGCTGTACTGGAGTGTATATGTGTCCTTGATTGTATAGCCCTTGTCTGCGAGGTAATCCTTAGCCCACTGTTCGTATGTGCCGGTGCCTCTGAGCTCACCCCACTTAGCCTTCATCTCTGTTCTGTGCTCGGTGGTGATGATTTCTTCAGTTACGAGAGCCTGATGGTATCTCGAGTCGTCGTTGCCCCACTGAGCGAAGTCGATTGTGTAGGGAGCAACTCTGCCGATAGCGTAGTTACCGCCGTCGCAGGATGTGGGGAACATAATGCCGCTGGAGAGGAGCTTAGCCTCAGCCAGAGCCATAAGAGCCCACTTCTTGGATACGTTTGTCTCTGCCTTAGCTGTAGTGTAGTACTGTGAGAACTCGCCGAGAGCTTCTTCGTAAATTGCGCTGGAAGCCTCGGTATATGCGTCGTTTACTTCTGTAAAGGGTGTTTCGGGGAGATACTTTGTTACGTCGAAGCTGCCGGGATCGGAAACCGCTGTTGTGCCTTCAGCTGTTTCGCCGTTTTCAGATGTACCGACATTAGCAGTATTTCCGCCGTTCTCTGTCGTCTCTCCGCCGTTTTCTGTCTTATTGCAGGATGCAACCGAAGCGGCAGTGAGCATGAGCGCGAGAATCAGTGAAAGACTTCTCTTGAATCTCATGGTTTTCTCCTTATATAATTTATAAATTTTTTGGGGAGGAAATTATAAGGAAAGCTCCCCACAAATGACGGGCCGATTCCGCTATATCAACAGCACACTGCCCGCATTAAATCACGATTTCAGTCTCATGATTTAATATACATTTATTTTAACAAATTCAATTATGTTTGTCAACGCAAAATTCAAGATGAATAACACAAAAATTAAGTCGGCCCGGCGCTGAAAATTGTACCTTTTTTGAGTTTTTCCCGATTTTCATTTCGCATTCATAAATATTGCCTCAAACGCAAGTTTTTATACATTTACATTTTTATTTAATTTTTATTTATAAGCCGGTTTTTCAAAATTTTTTCCGTGTTCGGATTTTAATAATTTTTTCGGAGCAGAGTTTTCTTCCTTAAAATGAAAAATAAATTAAGCCTGAACCGAACTTCCGTTTTTTACTTCAGTTTTACAGATTTTTGACATCCATCCGGTTTTGGCAGTGTACCCTCACGTGATATAATCTAAAAAAAGCTCTCACCTTCTGCGCTTCTTCGGCTGGGATTTTATATAGTCCTTCACCGCACACGCCATAGTGCATATCAGACCGGAGTCGGAAAAATCCGTTACAATATAGCTCTCGTTTTTTATGCCGGATTCAAGCTCTATCCCGCGCTCCTCAAGAAAAGCGGTCAGCGGAGGCACTTTCTTAAGATACCACTTTTCCCCGCAGATTATTCCGAGATTCGCGCCGTCAAGCGTTATGTTGTATGTTCCGAACATCTTTTTCGGCTTCGCGTTCCCCACATCGGATAAAATGCCGCATATCAATTCCTGAAGTTCCATTGTCTGCACCTTTCCTGTCCCTGCAAGTTTTCGACGGCTCAATTTTCCGGACTTTTACATCTGCAACAGCTCTGATCAATCAATACAAATCAAAATATTGTTCGCGGCAGCCCCGAAAACAGCGAAAATATGTTTTGTTCATATAATACCATATGCCTCAAGTTCGTGTCAATCGTATATTTTATGAACAAATGGAGAAAAAGCAAACATTTTCAATAAATTTTGTCCGAGCCGGAAGAACAATGTCGAAACAGCCCAAAAATCCCCCGCGCAATTTATCCATACACACAAAAACGCATTAATAGTCATTTTAATTTGACTATTCCGTTGAAAATCCGCCGAACAGGTATTATAATTGGATTAATATTATCGGCTTTATTCGCCCTTTATATTCACCCCACGGTCAGGATATTTTCCCCGAACCGTTAAGTGTGAAAATATCGGCGTGAATTATTTACTTCAATTAAAATATTAATAAAATAAAACGCGAAAAAAACAGAAAGGTCAGACATGGACAGCAAAAAAAGTAAAAATTTCACCTTCATCGTAAGCGTCGCCGCATCGGTCCTGTTTACTGCTATGCTTCTCACACCATTTGTCCTGCTCGTAACAACGGGACAGGATGACGTAGTGCTCGAACAGGAAAAGCAATACTCCCGCCCGGATTTCAGCGTCTCCGATTTCGCCTCAGGGGAATTTCAGAACAACTTTGAATTGTGGTTCTCCACGAAATACCCTCTCCGCTCGAGCTTTGTCACCGCTTACCGGCAGCTGCAGTTCGATACCTCTAATATCGGCTTTGACATCAGCACCGTGTTCCTCCCGAAAGCTCCCGTGAAGGAGGAAAAAGAGGAAAGTCGCGCCGACACCCTTGAATCCGACACTGCTGCCGTCGAGGAGACCGAACCCGCCGAGCCGGAATTCACCTACAGCGATTTCAACGAGCTCTACGCCGAGATTAACGAACGCCTTTACAACCGCACACCCGTCGAACCAACCGGCTATAAAGGCACCGAACAGGTCATAATCGGCAAATCCGGCTACTGCTACGAGAACGGCTACATCAATGAAATGTACGGCTACACGCAGAAGTACGCAAACTGCACCGACGAATGGCTCGCCGACCGCGCGGAAAAGCTCGAGTATATCCAGCGCAGACTCGGTGAAATGGGAATCGCGTTCACTCTCATTTTCTCACCGAGCAAGGCGAGCGAATATGAGGAATACATCCCCGAATGGTACAAGGCGCAGTACACCTCCCCCGAAAACTACGTCAGACCGGTTGAGAGACTCCGCCCGCTGCTCGACGAAAAGGGGATAAACTACATCTACTGCGCGGACCTGTACGACGAGATCGGGCTTGACGAGACCTTCCCGCTGACCGGCATCCACTGGAACAAGCTCGCGGCGGTCGAATCCCTCAACGCGCTTCTCAGAAACTACGAGGAGCACACCGGAAAGACCTGCCGGAAGCTCAATATCACAGGCATAATCGAACAGAAAACCCCGTCCGGCTTCGGCAACTCCGAAAACGACATCTTCACCGGCGCATACAGCGGTTTAAGCACAAAGGACGCAATCATCGACGAATATTACTATGTACCCGAAATCGAGGTAGTTGACTCCGACGCGCCGCGAATCAATGTGCTCATGCAGGGCGGCTCGTTCTGCTGGGACCTGAAGCATTATATGCAGATGAACAAGCTCTCCACAAGATTCAAACAGTTCTACTACAATACATGGCAGGGCAACGAGGTAGAGGACCCGTTCAAGGCCGGAGACGAGGTCTGGGAACGCCTGCTCGACAAAATCGACTACGTCATATTTGAGTGCAACGAGCAGATGGTGTGTCAGATGGGCTGCAATGCTCCGAGATGGGCTGCCGCAGACCGAGAACCCGCAGACACAAACTGCAACGACGTTTATACCTCGCTCTACACCTACCTCAAATCAATAGAGTAAATAACATCCGAAGGGGAAAACATATGATATTCAGCTCAACTATATTTCTGTTTCTGTTTCTTCCGGCGGTGCTGGTTCTGAACTACGCGATCCCGAAAAAATATATCGCGGCAAAAAACGCAATGCTTCTCGCTGCCTCTCTGTTCTTCTACGCATGGGGCGAGCCGAAAAACGTCCTGCTGATGCTGCTCTCGATCTGCGCGAACTACGTCTTCGGCATACTTCTCGGTAAATTTGACGCGGAGGCAAAAAAGCGGAAGGTCATACTTATTGTTTCGCTCGTGTTCAACCTCGGTCTGCTGTTCTTCTTCAAGTATTTCAACTTTGTCACGGGCGGAATCTTCCCGGAAATCGCGCTTCCGATCGGAATTTCGTTCTTCACGTTCCAGATCATGTCGTACACAATCGACGTTTACAGGCGCAACGTTGAGCCGCAGAGGAATTTTCTGAAGCTCGCGCTGTACATCTCCCTCTTTCCGCAGCTCATCGCCGGCCCGATTGTGCGGTACATCGACGTCGAAAAGCAGCTGACATGGCGCGAATGCACAGCCGAAAAGACCGCGCGCGGCATGATACGCTTCTCGATGGGTCTGGCGAAAAAGGTAATCATTTCCAACACGGTGGCGGTGATATGCGACAGTATCTTCGCCGTGACGAACGCACTTCCCTCCGTTACCGCGTGGGTTGGGGTCATCTGCTATGCGCTTCAGATTTACTACGACTTCTCCGGCTACTCCGACATGGCGATCGGAATGGGTCATATGCTCGGCTTTGACTTCCTCGAGAATTTCAACTACCCCTACGTATCCTGCTCGGTTCAGGAGTTCTGGCGCAGGTGGCACATTTCCCTCTCGTCGTGGTTCCGGGACTACCTCTACATCCCGCTCGGAGGAAACCGCAAGGGCAAGGCGAGGACGTATCTCAACCTTATTATCGTGTTTGCCTGCACCGGTTTATGGCACGGAGCGTCGTTCTCGTTCCTCGTATGGGGCTTATACCACGGTCTGTTCCTCGTGATAGAGCGTCTCGGCTTCAAGAAGGCACTGGAGAAGATTCCGAAATTCGTCGGATGGCTGTACACGATGCTCGTCGTGCTCGTCGGATGGGTGTTCTTCCGCGCGGACACGCTTTCTCAGGCGCTCAGGTACATCAAAGCGATGTTCTCGTTTAACGGCGGGCTGTCAAACGCGATGGCGCAGTTCACAAATCTGTCGTTCTTCATCACAGTCATCGCAACAATCCTCGCCGCGCCGGTTTTCCCCTTCATCAAATCGAAAGCAGAAAAAACAGAGCCCGGCAAAAAAATATTCTTCGCCGCCGAAACACTCCTCATGGCAGCGCTTCTGTTCACATCCGTCCTGTTCCTGACCGGCTCCGACTACAATCCGTTCATTTACTTCAGATTCTAAGTTTTGCGAGGGGGAACGGGGGGGACGCGGACGCTTCTTGTAAGAAGCTTGGCAAGAACTTCAAAAGTGGTTTATCTTTTAAGGTGTAGTGCGTATGGTGGCGGAATCACTTCGGACTGGTCAGCTGGCCTCGCGGGGTGATTTAGCGATCCTCGACCTCAGAAAGGGTGGAGTGAGCTCGCAGGGACCGCCAACCCTGCTCGAGACAGCCGTATGGAACACCTTGATATAGTAACTTAATAATAAAATAATACTGACTCACGTCGTTTTGAAGCGAACAAACAATTCAGTCAGCTGCGAAACTGAAATTTTAGTTTTTCTTCAAAATGCACGTGAGTCAGTATTTTTATAAATTTAATTTACTAAATCAAGGTATTCATTACGGCTATCTCGAGCAGGGTCTCGGCGGTCCCTGCGAGCTCGCTCCACCCTTTC